>JAQTNM010000043.1 GCA_028713875.1 Candidatus Omnitrophota bacterium
TGAAACCGAAAGGCTTGGTCCGGGCAGCCTCAATGACTTCCCAGATATCTATTTTCATCCTATGGGCCATCATGGCGACCTCGTCAATCAGGCCTATGTTAACAATGCGGAAAGTGTTCTCCAGGAGTTTCACGGTCTCTGCTACCCGCGCGGAAGAAACCTTGACCACCTTATCAATGATAGTCTTATATACCAGCGCGGCTAACTCTGCAGCCTGTTTATCCAGGCCTCCGATCACCTTCGGTATCTTATTTACGGGGTAATCTGCATTAGCCGGGTCTATGCGCTCAGGCGAAAAAGCAAGATAAAAATCCCTTCCGCACTTAAAGCCATCGCGTTCCAGTAAAGGCAATATCACCTCCTCGGTTGTCCCGGGATAGGTAGTGCTTTCCAAAATTACCAGGTGGCCGGCCCGCAGATTTTTCCTGATCTGTTTCACTGCTTTTATAATAAAAGATATATCCGGGTGGTACTTGCGCTTTAGCGGAGTAGGCACGCAGATAATAATGACGTCGGCATTTCTTAAAAACCTGAAATCGCCTTCTGCTTTAAGGACGCCGGATGAAACCGCTCGTTTTAAATCTGCGCTTGAAACATCCGTGATATAAGAAACCCCCCTGCGGATGGAACGCAGCCTGCCCTCGTCCACGTCAACCCCCAATACGCCCAGGCCCTTTTTGGCAAAGGCCATTGCCAGAGGCAGGCCCACATAACCCAGGCCTACTACGGCAATCTTTAGTTTCCTGGCGGATATTTTTTTTCTAAAATCTTGCGCCGGGTTATTCCTTGTCATTTTTTAAGACCTTTTCTGCCTATGCCTACATACCTAAAGCCTAATTTCTCCAGCTTTTGCGGTTCATAAATATTGCGCCCGTCAAAGACCAGCGGCCTTTTAAGCAACTTCTTGACCCGGTTAAAATCCAGCTCCTTGAATTCGTCCCATTCCGAGACGATCAAAAGGCAATCGCTGCCTCTGCATGCTTCATAAGGGTCTCTGCAGAAACGCACGCCTTTTAATACCTGCCTGGCTTTCCCCATTGCACAGGGGTCATAAGCCCTGACCCTGGAGCCTTCCTGTTGCAGGATGCGGATCAAATCCAGGGAAGGGGCGCTGCGTATGTCGTCGGTGTTCGGTTTAAAGGAAAGCCCCAGGACACCGATGGTCTTATCTTTAAGTATCCATAACGTATCCCTGACTTTATTCAGGAAAAATTCCTTCTGTTCTTCGTTTATATCCTTGACTGCCTTAAGCAAATTGAAGTCATAGCCGAGTTTTTCGGATATCCTGATAAAGGCGTCCAGGTCTTTGGGAAAACATGAGCCGCCGTAACCTATGCCCGAATTTAAAAAAGCGGGGCCTATTCTTTTATCCAGCCCCATACCCTGGGCAACCTCCACGACATCCGCGCCCACTTTGTCGCAGATGCGCGAGACCGCATTGATAAAGGAGATCTTGGCGGCCAGGAAAGAATTGGAAGCATGCTTGATAAGCTCTGCGGACTTTATATCCGTAATGACCACGGGCGCCTTCAGCGGGCTGTACAGGCTTACGAGCAAATCCCGCGCTCTTTTTGATTCAATGCCGATAACGATCCTGTCGGGGTGCATAAAATCATTGATGGCCGAGCCCTCGCGCAGGAACTCCGGGTTTGAAGCTACGTCAAATTTGATCTTGCCTTTAAGGTGTGTTTCTATCGTATGTTTGACCCACTTGCCCGTCTCAACCGGGACCGTGGATTTTTCCACTACCAAACGGTAATCATGCATATTGACTGCGATATTGCGCGCGACGTTCTCTATGCCGGTAAGGTCAGCCTCGCCGTTGTGCAGCGGCGGGGTGCCTACGGCGATAAAAATAACCTGGCTGGACCTGACTGCTTCTTTTATGCTGCCCGTAAAAACAAGCCTCTTCTTCTTTAAGTTGATCCTCACCAGTTCTTCCAGGCCGGGCTCATAAATCGGGATAGCGCCTTTCTTAAGCGCTTTGATCTTTGCGGGATCGTTATCCACGCAAAAAACCCGGTTGCCTAATTCGGCAAAGCAGGCGCCGGTGACTAACCCCACGTAACCCGAACCGATGATGGATATATTCATAGTTTTATAAACTCCTCCCGGTAAAAAATAAATCCCTTGAGTTTCTACTGCGAACCTGATGCGGGTTGGTGGTAAATCTGGTCAAATGGGATTTCCATTTCCGGAAATGCCTTCAGCCTGAATATCAACCAGACGGTGTTGCCGCTGTCTTTTGAGACATCATAACCCAGGTCCATGCTCCAGCAATGCAGGTCCCGCGTAATGATGTATTGCTGCTCTCTGAATCCTTTTTCTACAGAGACGCCGTCCCTCATGTTGTAACACTCATAAATAGATATTTTCCATTTAGGGTTCAGGCGCCAGTTAAAGCTTGCGGTTATTTCGTTGCCGCCGCCGCGCTCATAACGCTGGCCTAAACCGAAGGAACGCCCATTTTGAAAATCAAAGGTAATGTTATAATTGACGTCGGTAAAACGGTTGTAATTAGGGTCTGAGCGCGGGACAGAGCGGTTATATGTTGCGGTCGCCTCAAAGCGCATCCACGAATAAGGCAAAAGTTTTATTCTATATAAAAAGTCCGAGAGGTTGCCGCCGTGCTTATCTGTGGTGTTGGGCTTAAAATTGTAATTGGTAGTCACCAATATATCCACCAAATCCACGCTTTTTCCCTCCCGTTTGGTTTGCAGCTTATTGGATAACTGCAAGGTAGCGGCATTGCTGGCGGTGATGGCATCCACGCTGTCTATCTGTTTGAGCTTTGAGTTTAATATCGTGGGCGTGTGGTTATAGGTATAAGCTATGGTAGGAGTGATTATATGCCTTAAGCCGTTTATATCCAACCTTAAAAAGTTGGAATGGACATTAAACACGCGGTAAAATTTTGTGCTGGCGTCTGCCCCGGCGTAAAATACTGTGCGCGGGGGGATGGTGTTGCCGTTGACATCTTTGTCATAATAAGTCTGACGGCTGGCGACAAATGGGGTCAAATTTACGAATGCCACCCTCAGGGGCCGGGAAAATTTATTTGTGGTATCAAGCCTCGTATAGTGCGGACCGTCAGGCGCAGAGTTATACTGCGCGAATGAACTGTTATTATCAAAATAAAGCAAAGTGTCGCCGATCTCCATGCTCGGTATGCTGTATTTTACCTCCGGCAATTTCTCCAATTGGGTATACCAGCTATTGGTGCGCGGCTGGACAAGAATATCGGCGCTGGAATATCCGAATGAATGGTGGAATAGAGCATAAGAGAGCGGAAATTCGTCCTTTTCGTATTCGCGGGGGAAATAATCCTTGAGGATGTTATAGTCGGTGCCCAGCTGCTTTCTTTTGGAATCCACTATCTTATAATATTCCGAGACCACGTTGGTCTGATTGTCTATATCCCACTTATGGCGCCAGCGCAGCATGTATCTGCGGAATTTGTTAGGGTCGCCTGCGGGCTGGCTCTTGTCATCTTCATAGGCATAATAGTATTTTAAATCTCCCTTGCCTATATTCGGGGTGGTATAATTGGCCCCGAACCCCTCTGCCAGGCCCAGCTTCTGGCGCCAATCAAAATAAACCCTGCCGGTGACGTTATCGGTAATCTGATATCTCCAGGCGCTCAGCATATACGCGCCCCAGTCTTTTTTGGTGCCGGGCATTAACTGGACGTGCATGAGCGGGTCCTTAAAACTATGGACATACTGCGGCAGGTAAAGTATCGGGACATCGCCCACGTATAAACCGGTGCCCCTGATCTCTATTTTATCGTGGGGGAAAAAATCCACCTTCTTGGAGCTTAACCGGTAATGGGGGTGATCAAAGCTGCAGGTAGTAGCATAGCCTTTGAGGGCGATAAATTCGGCATCGCTTATTTTTTCTATTTTCTGGGCCTGGCCGAAAAAAGGGGCTGATTTGAAATTCGCATTGAAGATTATGCCGGACTTAGTCTGAAAGTTGTAAGTTGCCCTGCTGCCTTCAATGATGCCTTTCGGATCTTCTATCCTGACATTGCCTTCAGCCTGGGCATCTTTGGTTTCGGTATTTATGGTCATCTTCTGGCAGCTTAATCTTGTATCCCCGGAAACTACCACCACGTTTCCCGAAGCCGTAGCCTCATTTTTATCCGTGGCGTATTCCACGCTGTCGCCGTTGATAATTACGGGACCTTTGATCTTGTCTTGCGCGGCGTATAAAGCGGGGGTTCCCAAAAATATACAGAGCGCAAACCCTGCGATCCAAATGGAGCCCGCCCAGGTTAAAAGCCCCGATAGTATAAAGATCCTGTCAGACGGGATTTGCGGTTTAGCTGGCATGCCTATTTCTGAGGTATATTTTTATAGTCGTCTAAGAACCGCTGGATGCCGATATCTGTCAGCGGATGTTTTATCAGTTGTTCAATAACCGTAAAGGGCACGGTGGCTATGTCCGCGCCGATCTTCGCCGCTTCTATGACGTGCAGGGGATTACGCACCGAAGCCACGATGATCCGGGTCTTAAAACCGTAATTTAAATAGATCTGCCTTATGTCCCTGATCAGGTCTATGCCGGTAGAACTTATGTCATCAAGCCTGCCGATGAACGCAGAGACAAAATCCGCTCCTGCCTTGGCTGCAAGCAGGGCCTGGGATGCCGAGAAACACAGGGTAACGTTACTCTTAATGCCCTCTTGAGCTAAGAGCCTTACCGCCTTCAATCCTTCTTTTACGAGCGGGATCTTGACTACGATATTTTTGGCTATTTTTGAAAGCTGGCGCGCCTCGGTTACCATCTCCGGGGACGCAAGGGCGATCACCTCGGCTGAAACCGGGCCGGGGACTATAGAGCATATCTCTTTCAACAAAATGCCGGCAGCGGTCTTTTCCCTGGCAATCAAAGTAGGGTTCGTAGTCACCCCGTCGATTAATCCCAGGGATGAAGCTTCTTTTATTTCCCTGATATTAGCGGTATCAATGAATATTTTCATATTTACGCCTTCTCTGCCGCCAGTATCGCGGCGCCGATCAGTCCTGCGTCATTGCCTAATCTTGCCCGCAGGATCCTGACGTGTTTTGCCTGCACGGGCATGGCCTGTTCTGCCACGGTTGACCTTATTTTATCAAAAAGCACTTTTCCTGCATTAGCTATGCCACCGCCTATGACCACGCAATCCGGGTTAAGCAGGTTTATCACTCCGGCAAGGACCATGCCTAAGCGCCTGCCTGCTTTAATCCATATGGCCCTGGCTTTGCTGTGGCCGGAATTAGCCAGGCGGCTTAATTCCTCCAAAGAAATATTTCTTTTAAAAACGCGCTTTGCCTCTTGCGTGATCCGCTTATTGCCTATATAAGCCTCGATGCAGGCCCTGCCGCCGCAGTTGCATTTCGGGCCGTATTCGTTGAGCGGGATATGGCCTATTTCACCGGCAGCATAGCTGCTTCCGCGGTAAAGCTTACCCTCAAGGATAATCCCTCCTCCTACGCCTGTGCCCAGGGTAATGCAGACAGCGTTCCTGGCGCCCTTTGCCGCCCCCAGCGTACACTCCGCCAGGCCCATCAGGTTTGCGTCATTATCCATGAACACGGGTAAACCTAATTTTCTTTCCAGGATCCCCCTTAGCTTCACATCCTTCCAGCCCGGGATATTGGGAAAAAAATGCACGCTCCCCCTTTTGATATCGATGGAGCCGGGCAGACCCAACCCTACCCCCAGAATATTATTCTTATTTAAACGATTTTCTTTTTTTACCTTGTTTACGGCATAAACTATAGCCGCTATCAAAGTGTTTTTATTTGAGAATTTCCTGGTATGCAGGGTTTCCCTGGAGAGTATCCGGTACCTGGGATCAAGGAGGGCGATCTTCAAATTTGTCCCGCCCAGATCAATGCTGATTATAAAACGCGTTGCCATAATTTTTGTATTTTATATTAAAGTCGGTTTAATTGCAAGTCCCGTTACAAATATTTGCTATAGATTATCATAAAATTTGTAACGGGACAAGAAATAATCTTATTATTTCTCGGATTCATATACGCAAACCCTGTTTCTGCCCGCCTGTTTTGCCCAATAGAGAGCCTGGTCTGCTTTATCTATGAGTTCGTGTATATCGCGGCCGTGGGAAGGAAATACCGAAACGCCTACGCTGATCGTTACTTTCAGATCCTCATCATACGCGCGGATATGCCTGGATTCCAGGGAATGCCGGATACGTTCCGCGGCAAGCATTGCGCCTGTCCTGTCGGTCTCGGTAAGGATTATGGAAAATTCCTCTCCTCCGTAACGGCTTACCAGGTCTATCTGCCTTAAGCTGTCTTTGATTATTTTCGCCGTCTCCTTCAATATCACATCCCCGACTAAATGGCCGTAACGGTCATTGTATTCCTTGAAATGGTCTATATCCACCATGAGGAATGCAAAGCTGTATCTGAACTGTTTTGAACGCTTCAGTTCCTCTCCGAGCCTCTCCAGGAAGTACCTGCGGCTCAGTATCCCCGTGAGCCCGTCGATGATCGCCAGTTCCTGGACCTTCTGATAAAGAAGCGAGCGTTTGACTCCGAGCAAAAACTGATTGGCAAGTATGGAGAATTTTTCTTTATCCTCCTCGGCCACGCCTTTTGCCACCAGATACCCCAGGTATTCGGTATCAATCTTAAGCGGCATGACCGTATAGTCTTTATATTCCGCCTCATTGATATGGCTATCAATAAGCTTACATTCCTGCACGCGGATATATTTGGCGATCTCATGTTCAAAAGTTCCGAATACCTTGGTCACATCCAGATGCTTGCATATCTGCTTGGTTATATTATAGAGGGCCACCGTATGCTCCAGGGTTACTTTAAGCCCGTTGTTATCGTTTTTAAGCTTGGCATTATCGGCGCATATTTTATTGTATTCCTCATCTTTAGCGGCATAATCTTTTTTCATATGCGAATTCGACCCGGCAAAGATCCTTTCCAGAAGGATATATAAAGATACTGTTAACGTGCTCATGATGATCAGGTTAAGCATCTATCACCCGGTTTCTCCCTTTTTGCTTGGCGGCATACATGGCCTTATCCGCCTTCATGATGATCTCTTCCTCATCCCCGGCATCCAGCGGGAAACTGGATACGCCGATAGATACGGTAATGCTGGCTTCTTTCCTGCGTAAAGTTATCCTGGTCTTTTCTATCTTCAGGCGCAGTTTCTCAGCCGCCTCCGAAGCCTTTTTCTTATCTATGTGCGGCAGGATTATGCAAAATTCTTCCCCTCCGAAACGGCTGGCGATAGCGCCATGCCCCTTGAAAGAATCGGTTATAGCCGCGCTTAATGTCCTTAAGACCATGTCTCCGGCGGTATGCCCGAAGGTATCATTGTAATTTTTGAAATTATCGATATCAATCATAAGAAGAGAAAAATACGAATCTTGCCTTACGCTCCTTTTGAGCTCTTCTTTGAGACGGTCCAGGAAGTATCTTTTTGTATATAGGGAAGTCAGGCCGTCATGTATGGCCAGGTCCTGCGTCCTCTGAAAAAGCTCGCCGCTCTCAAGCGCCACTGCCCCCAGGTCGCAGATAGTCACCAGCAACCTTAAATCATCCAGGGAATAAAATCCGGGTTCGGGATTATCCAGCCGGAATAAACCCAAAAATTTATTCTCGCTTATAAAGGGAGCGCTTACAAGCGAAGAAATAGCCCTTGACTCCTGGGGCTCTATTTTCTCCAGATCAAAACGGAAATCCTCTTTGATGTTCTCCACCAATAGAGGGCTGGAATGTTTTAATACCCACAGGTCAAATATATCCCCTTCTTTAGACTTTATGATCAGGCTGTTGTCTTCTTTCTTGGTCTTAAAAATACTTAATCTCTGGGTCCTGGGGTCAACCAGATATAAAATACATGTACCTTTGTTGTTAGCCACTAAAGAATAGCCGATGTCAAGCAGGCTTTCCGCTATGGAATCCAGGATCAGGCTCTCGTTGACCTTTTCAATTATCTCCTTAAGGCTGTTGTAGCGTATGATCTTTGCAAGCAGGGCGTCTTGAGCCACGGTATTTATCTTGACTTCGTCTTTTAGGATATTTATTTTTTCCTGGAGGTTCTGCATTTGCAGCTGGAGCTGATACTTTTTATTCAGGTTTTTATGGATGGAATGAGCGGCTATAAGCGTATTGGCGAGATAAAACATCAAGAGGGCTTTGCAGGAAAGAAGGTGCAGCCGGGCAGTCAGATAGACAGGCGCAGCGATATAAAAAAGAAGAAAAAGGACAAGGCAGCCAAAAGCCTTAGATAATCGTCTCTTCGGTATTTTTATCAAAAAAGTGCACCTTGCTCATATCAAAGACTAGATCCATATCCTGATTTACCTGAGGCTTGTCGTGCGCGCCCACGCGGGCGATAAATGTGTGCTTGCCGGTATTCAGATAAAGATAGACTTCCGAACCCATGGGCTCAAACACCTCACAGGTAACCCTCACTATATTTTCGGGCGGAGCTTCGGAAACGAACAGCTTATCATAGATATCTTCGGAACGGATGCCGAAAATGACTTCTTTGCCGATATAGGGCTGGAGGCTCTTATTCATATCTTCCACGATCTTTGTCTGTATATTGCCTTCGTTAAAGTATATGCGCCCGTCCTTCTTGATGATCCTGCCGGTCATGAAATTCATCGGCGGTGAGCCTATGAATCCGGCTACGAATTTATTCTTCGGCTGGTCATAAATAGTTATGGGGTCTGCTACCTGTTGGATGACCCCGTCTTTGATCACGGCGATCCTGTCCCCCATCGTCATGGCTTCTGTCTGGTCGTGAGTGACATAAATGATGGTCGTTTGCAGCCTGATGTGAAGCTTATGTATCTCGGTGCGCATCTGCACCCTTAATTTCGCATCCAGGTTGCTTAAAGGCTCGTCAAACAGGAAAACAAGCGGCTTTCGGACAATTGCCCTGCCTACGGCAACGCGCTGCCTCTCTCCTCCGGAGAGTTCTTTCGGTTTACGGTTAAGAAGGTGTTTTATGCTTAAGATGTCCGCGGCTTCATTGACCCTCTGGACGATCTCGTTCCTGGGATAATGCCTCAAGCGTAAGCCGAATGCCATATTCTCAAAGACAGTCATATGCGGATAAAGCGCGTAATTCTGAAAGACCATGGCGATGTCGCGGTCTTTAGCCGGTATGTCATTAACCATCTTATCGCCGATGTATATATTACCCCCGCTTATCTCTTCAAGCCCGGCGATCATCCTTAAAGTGGTGGATTTATCGCATCCGGAAGGCCCTACCATGACCATGAATTCCTTGTTCTCAACCCCAAGGTTTACGTTATCCACCACCTTGTTGCCGTTGGCAAAAACCTTGGACACATTTTGTAGACTTACCTGCGCCATAT
>JAQTNM010000044.1 GCA_028713875.1 Candidatus Omnitrophota bacterium
TACCCCGGGCCGGGCGTAGGCGGCCACTGTATACCGAAAGACCCCCTATACCTGTACTGGAAAGCCAGGAAATTCGGATTCAGGTCCCGCTTTATTAAATTAGCCTCCGAAGTCATAAATCACATGCCCGTATACGTCGTAGAGCGCCTTTTAGCAATACTGAGTAAGAAAAAGGCGGCGTTAGGTAAATTAAAAATCCTGGTCGTAGGAGTAACCTATAAGAAGGACGTGAAAGACCTGCGCAAGTCACCGGCCCTGGATATCATCGAGATATTGCAGAAGAAAGGCATGCAGGTTTCATATTATGACCCGTTGATTCCTTATTTAAAATTAGGACAGATTAACCTTAAAAGCATTGACCTGAATAGAAAGACCCTGTCCCGGTTTGATTGCGCGCTGATTATTGCCGACCACAGTTCGGTTAATTATAATCTTATCGCTTCCAGCGTCAGGATAATTCTTGATACGCGCAATGTTTACAATTATAGGGATGCCGGGAATATATTCCGGCTTTAAGAGCGCATGATGAAAAGAAAGACGGCATTAATTACCGGAGGAGCAGGTTTTATCGGCTCGCACCTGTGCGACAGGCTCATTAATGAGGGTTTACGCGTGATCTGCCTGGATAATCTGATTACCGGCTCCGTCGCGAATATCGAATCTCTGGCCAAGGCCAGAAACTTCAGGTTTATCGAGCATAACGTCTCAAAATATATCAGCATAAAAGAGAAGCTTGATTTCGTTCTGCATTTTGCCTCTCCGGCCTCTCCTGAAGATTACCTGAAGTTCCCCATCCAGACCCTGAAAGTCGGCTCTTTGGGCACGCATAACAGCCTGGGGCTGGCCAAAGACAAAAAAGCGGTTTTTATACTGGCTTCAACTTCCGAGGTATACGGCGACCCGCTGGTGCATCCTCAGCCGGAGTCTTACTGGGGTAACGTTAATCCCATCGGCGTGCGCGGCTGTTACGATGAATCCAAGCGTTTTGCCGAGGCCATAACCATGGCTTATCATCGCGTCCACCGCATGGATACGCGGATCATCAGGATATTTAATACCTACGGCCCGCGGATGAGGATAAACGACGGCCGGGTAATCCCAAATTTCATGTATCAGGTTTTAAAAGGCAGGCCCTTGACTGTTTACGGCCGGGGCAGGCAGACGCGCAGCTTCTGCTATATCTCTGATTTGGTTGAAGGCATATTCGGCCTGATGAAGGCCAGGGTCAATGTCCCCGTAAATTTAGGCAATCCCAATGAATTTAGCATCATGGAACTGGCCAGGTTCGTTATCCGGCTCACGGGTACCAACAGTAAAATTATCTTTAAACCCCTGCCGCAAGACGACCCCCGCCAACGCCAACCGGATATCCGGCTGGCCAGGAGGATGCTGGGCTGGTCTCCCAAAGTGCAACTGAAAGAAGGGCTGGAACTTACAGTTGACTGGTTCAGGAACCATTCTTAGTTCTTTATTTTGCTTGACAAAAAAGATAGCCAATGATATAAAAAAGGCACGAAGATTCAACTTCGCTTTTAGAAAGGGATCCCGGCATATCATGAAGAAGGGTTTTACGCTCGTAGAGATTATGATTGTAATCGCGATCGTTGCCTTATTAGCGGCTATCGCTATACCTCATATTTTGCAAGCCAGAGTAATCGCCAATGAATCCGCGGCCCAGGCGACCTTAAAGACCATTTCCACGGCCTTGGAAACTTACGCCGCAGCCAATAGCGGATTATACGCCCCGGCTAACGGTATGACCAACGACAGCTATTTAAGGATCCCGACGCCGCCCTATCTGAATAAAGCTTATTGCGCACAGACAGAGAGCGGCTATGCTTATGGCTGCGTTATTGATAAAATAGACTATTCTATCACTGCGCGTCCTACTAATTGCACCACTTCCGGCACCAAAAGTTTTACCATAACAGCCGGGGGCGTGCTTACCACAGATACCAGCTGTACGCCTGCGGGGGGATGAAGCCGGGACAGGGGGCTATAGTTACTAGCGGTATTCAAAAGGCAAGGATAAGCACCTTGCCTTTTTATTAAAGATAGCATGCATAAAGTACATTTTGTTTTTTCCAAGAAAGGCGCGATGAGATATATTTCGCATCTGGACCTGATGCGTCTATTTAGCCGGGCATTGCGCCGGGCGGACCTGCCCGTTAAAATCACCGAGGGTTTTAACCCTCATCCGAAACTGAGCATCAAACGGGCATTGAAGCTGGGCTTGGAGAGCGAAAGCGAGGAGGCTTCAATTGAGCTTAAGGGGTTCATAAGCCCCGCGGATTTCAAAGAAAGACTGCAGGAACAATTGCCGCAAGGCATTCAAATTAAGGATATATAAATTATGAGCAAAGAGATCTTGATTAATATCGAGCTGCAGGAAAAAAGAGCGGCGGTGATCAAGGACGGAAAGCTGGAAGAGTTCTATATGGAGCGGCCGCAGGATAAAACTATCGTCGGCAATATCTACAAGGGCAGGATAGAAACGGTGCTGCCTTCCATCGGAGCCGCATTCGTGGACATAGGGCTGCCTAAGAATGGTTTCCTTTATTTGTCGGAAATAGAGGAGGTCTTTGAGTCTTTAGAGCCGGCACAGCTTAAATCCAAGGAAATAAAGAAGGGCCAGGAGGTCCTGGTGCAGGTAGTCAAAGAATCATTCGGCACGAAAGGCCCGCGGATATCCTGTCATATAGGCATACCCGGCAGGTATCTTGTGCTTATGCCGGGAGAGGGCCAGATAGGCGTTTCCCGCAGGATTGAAGACGATGAAGAAAGAAAGCGCCTTAGGCATGTGCTCCTTGAGCTGAATCTGCCCAAGGAAGTGGGTTTTATCGTGCGCACCGCTGCCAGCGGCAAGTCAAAACAGGAATTGATGCGTGATGCCAATTTCCTGCTTAAGCTCTGGAGGCGCATTGAAAAGACAATACAGGAGAAAAAAGCGCCCAGCCTGGTTTATGAAGAATACGACCTGACTTTCAGGGTGATCAGGGATTCTTTTACCGAAGACGTATCCAAACTGATCGTGGATTCCAAGGCCGAGTTCTACAGGATCCACCGTTTCATGCGGACATTTTTGAGTTACCTGGTGAAGAAGGTCGAGCTATACAGGAGCCAGAACCTCTTTGAAGATAAGGGCGTAGAGCGGCAGATCAATAAGATCTTTGAAAGCAAGGTTTACCTGAAATCCAAGGCCTACCTGGTGATTGAGCCAACGGAAGGGCTGGTAGTCATCGATGTAAACAGCGGAGGATTCAACAAGAGGCTGGGCCAGGAGGATACCGCTTTTAAAGTAAATTGCGAGGCAGCGGTGGAGGCAGCCAGGCAGTTAAGGCTGCGCGACCTGGGCGGCATCATTGTCATTGACTTTATTGATATGGAAAAAGAAGGCCATCGCCGCGAAGTATTGAATACGCTTAAGAAGGCTTTAAGCAGCGATAAGGCAAAATACGACATCCTGGGCATTTCCAAATTCGGCCTGGTTGAGATGACCAGGGAGCGCATACATAAAACCGCCCATACACTTTCTTACCAGGATTGCCCTTATTGCCGGGGCAGGGGCAAGGTCAAATCCGGGCTGACCATGTCTATCTACGCCCTCAAAGAACTAAAGAGGCATCTTTCCGAGAACAAAACCTTGAAAGAAGTCAACCTCACCCTGAACCCCGCGGTCATTGACGAGATTATAAGGGAAAAAGAAACCCTCAGGAACCTTGAACACAGATTGAAAGCCAAGATCAATCTTATCTCCAACCCCGCCGCGCATATTGAAGATATAAAAATCTCCTAATCTAAGCCGATTTTCGCTTGACCCCGCTTTTATTATATGATATCATTATAGTTCTGTAAAAATAACCGGATCAACAATTCAAGGAGAGTGCCAAATGTATGCGGTAGTTGAAGTTGGAGCAAAACAGTACAATATTAAAAAAGGAGATATCTTTGAGGTAGAAAAGCAGGCAGTCAAGGAAGGCAAGGAGGTCATCCTGGACAAGGTGCTCTTGCTTTCAAAAGACAAAAAGATTGAAGTAGGCCAGCCTTATATAAAAGGAGCCCGGGTTTCGGCCGTGCTCCTAAGCCAATTCAGGGGCCCCAAGAAAATATCCTTTAAATACCGGCGCAGGAAATCTTCGCATTGGAAAAAAGGGCACCGTCAGAACCTGATGCGCCTGGAAGTAAAGGAGATTACAATTAGTTGATTGGCGAGCGGTTAATTCGTGAGTAAAATCTCCAATTAACCAATTAACCAGTTAACCAATTAACCAAAGCATGTTCATTGACAGCGCCAGGATATACGTAAAGGCAGGTTCAGGCGGTAACGGCTGCAATAGTCTGTACCGCGACAAATACACGCGTAGAGGCATACCCGACGGCGGAAACGGCGGCAAAGGGGCGAGCATACTCATAAGAACCGACCGGTCCCTATATACCCTTCTGGATTTTCAATATAACCGCCATTTTACGGGCAGGCACGGCGCCCACGGTTCAGGTAAGCAAAAAAAAGGAAAAGACGCCTCCGATATAGTGATACGCGTACCCTGCGGTACGACGGTCAAAGACCTGAAAACAAATTGCATACTGCGCGACCTGGATAAAGACGGAGAAGAATTTGTAGTTGCCAGGGGCGGTTCAGGCGGCAGGGGCAACCGTTACGGTGCAGAGGCTACGCCGGGAGAACCCGGAGAGGAAAGAGAGCTCCTCTTAGACCTAAAGGTCATCGCGGATGCGGGCGTGGTAGGGTTTCCTAACTCCGGAAAATCCACCCTGATCTCCAATATCTCCAATGCCCATCCGAAAATCGCCGCCTACCCTTTTACTACTAGATTCCCGGTGCTGGGAGTGGTAAGGTCGGAACACAAGACTTTTGTTACCGCGGATATCCCCGGCCTGATTGAAGGCTCTTGCGCAGGCAAAGGCCTGGGGCATAAATTTTTAAGGCACCTGGAGCGTACCAGGGTTATCGTGCACCTTATAGATATGTCGGGTTCCGAAGGACGCGATCCCCTGCAGGATTATAAGATAATAAATAAAGAACTGAAAAATTACAGCCCGGAAGTCTACAAAAAGCCACGGGTTGTTGCTGCCAATAAAATGGACCTGGAGAACGCCTCTAGCAACCTGGAGAGGTTTAAAAAATCCGTAAAAATAAAGGTTTACCCCGTATCCGCTTTAAAAAAAGAAGGTTTGGAGGAATTAATTGAAGCAGTCGCAAAGAGAGTATAAGAGGATCGTCGTAAAGATAGGCAGCAGCCTTTTCTGCGAAGGCGATTTTACTGCTTTTAATGCGTTAGCCGCAGAGATTGCCGACCTGGATAAAAACCAGGGTAAAGAGATGGTGGTTGTTTCTTCCGGAGCTATTGCCCTGGGTATGTCCATGCTGGGTTTAAAGGAAAGGCCGAAAGAGATGTATATGCTGCAGGCAGCTGCGGCAGTCGGCCAGAACGACGTAATAGAGAGGTACCGCGGAATTTTTAAATCTAAAGGCTGTCATGTTGCCCAGATCCTGCTTACCCGCGATGACATCAAGCGCGAGCGCCATTTGAATGCCCGTAATACCATAAACGCCCTGCTTAAGCATGGCGTTATCCCGGTGATCAACGAGAACGATACCGTTTCTACCGAGGAGATCAAGTTCGGGGATAATGACCTGCTTTCGGCGCTGGTGTCCCGCCTGATTTCTGCGGACCTCTTGATCATCCTTTCCGACGTAGACGGATTGCTGGATAAGGACAAAAAAACTATCAGGATAGTCAGCCATATCACGCCGCAGATAAGAGAGCTTGCTTGTCCGACTGATAAAAAGGCCTGCGTAGGCGGCATGATTACCAAGATTGAAGCAGCTAAGATCACCATGGCTTCAGGTATACCCTGTATAATAGCTAACGGCAGACATACCAATATACTTGCTTCTGTAATAAGCGAGCCGGAAAAACACGGGACCATGTTTATACCGAAAGAACGGCTTTCGGAAAGAGAGCACTGGATCGCCTTCGGCACCAGGCCCAAAGGCAGGATTATAGTTGATGAAGGCGCTAAAAGGGCCCTGCTGAATAAAAAGAGCCTGCTTTCGGTAGGTATCGTAGCCTGCGAAGGGAATTTTGAAGCAGGGGATATCGTAGCTTTGAGCGATAGGCAGGAGCGCGAATTTGCCAGAGGAAAAGTCAGGATCGGCTCTAAGGAGTTGGATAAGGTCAAAGGAAAACGCTCGGATAAAGAAGCCATCCACTGCGACAATATCGTTCTTCTGGATTGAAGAGGTGAATATGAATCTAAAAAATGAGCTAAACCAGATAGCCCGCAACGCCAAAAACGCCTGCGGGTTTTTATCCGGCCTTTCCTCGGGGACAAAGAATAAAGTCCTTGCGGATATGGCCGCGGCTTTGCTCAGCCGGAAAAACGCGATCATCAAAGCCAACAAGAAAGACGTGTCTTTTGCCAGGCAAAAAGGATTACCAAAGGCATTTATAGAGCGGCTCATCCTGGATGGGAAAAGGATCAAGAGTATGTCGGATTCGCTCCTTGAGCTGGTTAAACTGCCAGACCCTATAGGCGGGGTTATCAGGGCCTGGATGCGGCCTAACGGCCTCTGGATACATAAGGTGCGCGTGCCTATCGGAGTGATAGCCATCATCTATGAATCCCGGCCGAACGTCACTTCCGATTGCATAGGGCTTTGTTTTAAATCCGGCAACAGCGTGATCTTAAGAGGAGGCAGCGAAGCCCTGAATTCCAACCTGTCAATTTATAACGCGCTTATATCCGTGCTTAAAAAACACAATATACCGCAGGGCAGCGTCAATATGGTCGCTACCAAAGACAGGAAAGCAGTGGACGTGTTGCTTAAGCTAAACGATTATATTGACCTGGTTATGCCGCGCGGAGGAGCGCAGTTGATAGAAAAAGTAATCAGCGCTTCGCGTATACCGGTAATCAAGCATGATAAAGGTCTCTGCCATGTTTATGTGGATGAATGGGCGGAGCTGAACATGGCGCAGGAGATCTGTTTCAACGCCAAGGTGCAGCGGCCGGGAGTCTGCAATGCCATGGAGAGCATGCTGGTGCATAGAGATGCGGCAGTAAGGTTCCTGCCCGGGATGCTCAATAAATTCAAGCAGGCAGGCGTGGAAATCCGCGGATGTCCGCTTACCCGCAGGATCGTTAAAGGCGTAAGGCCTGCGACGGAAAAGGATTACCGCACCGAATACCTGGACCTGATCCTTTCGGTAAAAGTGGTGGATAACCTTGCCGAGGCGATAAGCCACATAAATACCTATGGCTCGCATCATTCCGACAGCATCATAACGGATAATTACGAGAACGCGCTTGCTTTTTTAAACCAGGTTGACTCTGCCTGCGTTTACGTGAATGCCTCCACGCGGTTTACGGACGGCTATCAATTCGGCCTGGGGGCCGAGATAGGCATCTCTACTGACAAACTGCATGCCCGGGGGCCGATGGGCCTTGAAGAATTAACCACCTATAAATATATGGTCTTTGGCAGCGGACAGGTAAGAAACGGTTAATTTGTGAGTAGTTAATTGGTGAATAATGAATGATTATAGCTTCGAAAATTTAGAAGTCTATAAATTAGCCAAAGAGTTAAGAAATAAAACATATAAGTTAATTAA
Organism: Candidatus Omnitrophota bacterium; assembly: GCA_028713875.1. Classification (GTDB taxonomy): domain Bacteria; phylum Omnitrophota; class Gorgyraeia; order Gygaellales; family Profunditerraquicolaceae; genus JAQTNM01. Next base: position 7,635 of record JAQTNM010000044.1, read on the forward strand.
AGAATTACCGGAAGAAGAAAAATATAATCTTGCAAGCCAAATGCGCAGGGCAGCTCTATCATTAACCAATAATATTGCTGAGGGACACGGTAGATATCATTATCAGGAGAACATCCAGTTTCTGAGGCAATGCCGCGGTTCCTTGGAAGAATTAATTGACGACTTTGATCTCTGTATTAGTGAGAAATATGCGGATGAGGTCACATTAAATAACTTTAAAAACGAAGCTTATGAATTACTGAAAAGATTGAATGGATACATTAAATATTTAAAAGTAAAAAAAGAAGAAGCGCCAATTAACCAATTAACCAATTAACCAATCTGCTAATGAAACTAGGTATCTTAGGCGGGACGTTTAATCCGGTGCATCTGGGGCATCTGATCCTGGCGGATGAAGTGCGGGAGAAGATGCGGTTGGACAGGATTATTTTTGTGCCGACCTATCTTCCGCCGCACAAGGAGAGCTCAGATATTGCTGCCGCGGCTGATAGATATAAAATGATAAAGCTGGCGATCAAGGACAATAGGCATTTTGACGTCTCTGATACGGAAATAAAAAGGGACGGCCGTTCCTACACCATAGACACCATAAAGGAGTTCAGGCGCGCTAACCCTGCTGATGAGCTTTATTTTATCACCGGTTCAGACCTGCTTAATTATCTGGAAGAATGGAAGGATCTCTCCGAGATAATCAAGATGGTCAAGTTCATTGTGGCCACCCGGCCGGGTTATCCGCTGGAGAAGATCCCCTCATATATCCAGACCGTGGCCATCCGGGCAGTGGATATCTCGGCTTTTAACATACGTAATTGCATAAAAGAAAACAAATCCTTCCGCTATCTTGTGCCGGAGGCAGTTTACAAATACATCTTAAAAAGGAAACTTTATAAATGAAGATCAAGGTTGCTCCTTCCATATTGTCCGCGGATTTCAGCCGTTTAGCAGAGGAGATCAAAAAAGTGGAATCTGCCGGGGCAGACCTTCTCCATATAGATATTATGGACGGGCACTTCGTGCCCAATATCACTATCGGCCCGGTAGTAGTAAAATATATCCGTAAAGTTACGGCGCTGCCGCTGGACGTGCATCTGATGATCGCAGATCCCGGGAAATACATGGATGATTTCATCCGGGCAGGAAGCGATATGATCACGGTGCATATCGAGACGGCATCTACTGCGGAGATTGCGGTTTTTAAGAAAAAACTGTCCAAGGCCGGCATAAAGCTGGGCGTTTCTTTGAACCCGGATACGCCCTTATCGAAAATAAAAGGAGCGTTAAAGTTTGTTGATTTTGTCCTGGTGATGAGCGTTTTCCCGGGATTCAGCGGACAGAAATTCATTCCTTCGGTATTGCCGAAGATAAAAAAACTGCGTTCTATGTTCAACGGAGACATTTCCGTTGACGGCGGGGTAAGCGATAAAGTAGCCGGCGCCTTGATCGCAGCAGGCGCAAATATCCTGGCTGCCGGTTCATACATATTCGGGGCTAAAAATGTCAAATCCGCAATAGAAAGGATCAGAAATGCAAGGCGAGAATAACGAGATCAAATTCGGGACTGACGGCTGGCGCGGCATAATCAGCGACAATTTTACTTTCAAGAATGTCAA
>JAQTNM010000045.1 GCA_028713875.1 Candidatus Omnitrophota bacterium
TATACCACTTACTTTTATATCTTTTTACTGCTCAGGCAGTGCCTCTACCTCGCATCGTTCAGGCGTCTGAAGCTTAATTTTAAAGAGATAACTGCTTTTTTGATAATTTTAATCAGTTTTATTTTTTACCTGCCGAGGTTCCTAAGTAAATTTTATTATGTCAAAGGAGGTTTCTGGCTACCCGACCCTCAGGCGAGGTCTTTGCTTGTGACGCTGGAGAATTTTACTTTGGGGTATAGCGGCATAGCCCCCTTTTATTTTATTGTCGATATCCTAATCGGCATACTGCTTGTTTCGTTTTTCTGGAACATCCGCCGGGATGAAAACAGGCAGAATGCCGTATTCTGCCTGTTTTTCTTTTGCATGCCAGTAATATGCGCTTTTTTATTTTCTAAAATATTTTTCCCCGTATATATAGACCGCGGCCTTATTATCTCAAGCCCGTTCTTTTATCTCGTTCTATCCTCGGGGATGCTCTCTTTGCACAAGAAGATAAAAAAAATAATCCTGCTGCCTTTTTTCGCGTCATTAATCCTGGCGGCCTGCTGCTACTTTGGAGATTGGTTCAGGCCTTCTGCCGGCGTGCTGCCCAAGAAGCCCGTAAGGCCGGTCATAGAATTCCTGGCGCAAAGTATTAATCCGGATGATATAATCGCCTTTGCGAATTTATCCGCATTCCCCAGCTATTATTTTTATAGAGGGGATAAGTCGCCATACCCTTATTTTTTCTTTGACCCGAGATTCCCCGATTCCAACTGGCATAGGCCGTTCAGCGAAGGAGGTTATTTTATTTCGGTTCATAAAGTAGGACAGCTCGCATTCCGCAGGCTCTGGCTCATTGTTTCTGATTGGAATAGAAGCGGTAAGCTGGATGAAAATTCTCAGTCGGTGAATGATGAGCTGGGGCGCAGATTTAAATTGGAATCAGCGCATGAATTTGACGGCTTATGGATTTTTGAATATAGCAAAAAATAGAGAGCGTTTTAAAAAAGGAGGGCTTTATTCTGCTTTACGCTTGTCTTTTATATAGTTGCTTCTTTCCAGCTTTTTCGCATAAGATTTTAATTCCGCGCCTATCTCGCCTATCTGGGCTACGTGTTCTATCTTCCTGAATTCATTGGTAACGATACCGATGGATATGGACAAAAGCGGTATTCTCTGTTCCTGGCCCTTGCGGTCCTTGGCAACGATATATCCATTTTTCCTGTCCCTGTCGTTGTAGAACGACAGGGATGCCTTCTCGAAATAATCAATTATCTTTTGAGAGATCTTCTCTGAAGCCTCCAGGGAAGTGACTATCACAAAATCATCCCCGCCTATATGCCCGATAAAATCATCGGGCCCGCCGCATTCCTTCACTGTGCGGATGAGGATTCTGGCGGTCTCGCGGATTACCTCATCGCCGTGCTCAAAGCCGTAGGTGTCGTTATAAGCTTTAAATTTATCCAGGTCTATATAACAGACAGCAAACAGGTTTTTAGTCTCCAGCCGTTTGGAGAGTTCGTTTAAAATGGGTATATTGCCGGGCAGGCGCGTCAAGGGATTGGCCTCAAGGTCCCGCTGCGTGCGGCGTAAAATCATACGGATGCGCGCTGACAATTCCTTGGGCTCAAAAGGTTTTACGATATAGTCGTCAGCCCCGGCATTAATGCCGCCGATTTTATCGTCCAGCTCGCCTTTGCCGGTGACCATGATTATAGGTAAATGCTGCAGGAGGAGGTCTTTTTTGATCTGGAGGCAGACTTCTCTGCCGTTCATCTTGGGCATGTTGTAATCAAGCAGGACCAGGTCAAGGGGCTTGGACTTGATGATCCGTATTGCTTCTTCTCCGTCCAGGGCTTTTAAGATCTCATAGTTTTCTTCGGAAAGGCTGATTTCCAGGACATCAAGTATGTCCGGGTCATCATCAACCAGCAGTATCCTGGGCTTCAACATTTAGATTCTCCTTAAGGTTTCTTTAAGGGAAGGGTGAAGCTGAAAGTACTCCCTTTGCCCGGGGTGCTCTCAACGGAAATATTTCCGCCGTGCGCCTCTATAATATGTTTTACCAAAGATAACCCCAGACCCGTGCCTTTTACCTGTTGGTTTATAGGGTTGTCTACCCGGTAGAACTCCTGGAACAGCTGGTTCAAGGCATCCGGAGGTATCCCTATGCCCGTATCCGATACGTCTACTTGCAACTGGTTATCTTTGAGGCCCGCCCTGACAGTAATTTTACCTTTTTGCGGAGTGAACTTTACAGCATTGCCCAAAAGGTTAATGAATACGCGCTCAATCTGGCTGCGATCTAGAAGGAGGGCCGGGATATTGCCCTGGATATCGGTAATCAGTTCGATATTTTTATTTTTGCATTGTATGGAGATTATATCAGCGGCATGGTCGATTATGCTCTCAATCTTCTGTTCCTCGGTCTTCATGGCGGTTTTGCCCGCTTCAATGCGCGCTATATCCAGGAGGTCGTTGATCATATGCACAAGTTCGTCGCTGTGAGCATTAATCTTTTCCAGTCTCTCCTTGGCAGCGGCAGGCAGGGCGCCCAGCTTCTCCGCTGTTAATATAGAGGCATAACCTTTAATGGAAGTCAGGGGGGTCCTTAATTCATGCGAGACAGACGAAATAAAATCGGTCTTACGTTTGCTTATCGCCTTGACTGTATCCAGAGCCAGGGTCAAGGCGCGGGTCCTTTCTTCCACCTTTCTCTCAAGCTCCTGTTGCGAAAGCCATATCTTTTCAAAGAGCCTGGCATTTTCCAGGGCTTGAGCCATCTGGTTAGCCAGAATAGTGATTAATTCCTGGTCGCCTTCGGTCAGGGATATATCGGTGCGCCGCGTCCCCACGAACAGGAAACCCTTGCTGCCGTCTTTGGGCAGGATAGGGCAGACCACGAAATAGGCTACGTCGAAAACATCGTCAGTCCTTTTTATCAACGCTTCGTTTTCGGGATGGGAAATCGGAGAGAAGGTCTTCCCGTTTTTAATCAGCTCTAAATAAAAATTCTTGTCTGCATCCACGGATGACCTGACGATTTTTATTTCATCTTCAGAATATCCGACATTCAGGTAAAGCGCGAATCTCCTTTCTTTATCGTTCCATAAGAACCCGCAGGCCAATTCAAATCCGAGGTCTTCAAGATTGGCGGGTTCTATCATTTTAAAGATCATGTTTTCCTGCAGGGTGGTGCTGATGGCGCGGGCCAGCCTCTGCAGGGCATAGAGCCCGGTTATCTTCTTAGCCAGCTCCTCCTGGGCTTTATTTAATTCCACATCCGTGCGCACGATAAGCTTGGCCTGTTCATCCATCTCATCCAGGGATTTTTCCAGATCATCTATTTTTTCATTCAGATTTTTGACTGTTTTTACTTTTGAAAAGAGGAGCACGGCCAGGGATGCTGTAACCGCAAAAGCGGCTATGGAGAAAAAGGTGCTTATTATAGAGGGAATGCCGGGCATAATCAGCTTAACCTCCGATAGCTAAAAGAGTAATGGTCTGGTTATGGGAATAAGCTTTACCTTGATAACTGACTGCGCTTAACGGTCCCTGCTCCCCGTATGTATAGAACCCCAGGACCGGCACGCCGCTACCGAATTCATTTTTAACGATCTCAAGTTCTTTGACCGCATCTCTACCCAGTAACATATATCTCGATATAGAATCAAACATTAATACGAATTCGGCTTTGCCGGAGACTAAGGCCTTTTTGGCCTGTCCAGCTGCTTCCCTGGCGGCGGCCAGGCACGATTCTTTTGTCCCGATCATCAGCCTTATCTGGCTGTCAGAAGGGATGTTCCCCTGGCAGACGAGAGCGCCGTCATTACGTATTGCAAGGATATTCCTGACCAGATATTCTTCTTTATCCGCCAGATATACTCCGATGGGGTAAAATATAGAGACGATCTTCAGCTCTTTTTTTAGTTGCGCCACATCGCAGGCCAGGTACTCTTCGTAGAGCTTGGCGGCATAAGCCCCGTCAATTTCATAGACGATATTGCCTTCAGCTTTGGTGACATGCCGGGGCTTGCCCAGCGGCTTCCAGCCGTGTTTTATGCCTAAGCCGAAATTTAAGCTGCCTCCCCAGAGTATGCCGCAGGCAGCGTTGGTGATCACTTCTTGATGGGAATAAATCATGGTCCTTAAGAAACGCAGGTTATCCGAAGCCGAGGCGCCCACTATAGGGAAATTCCCGCCCAGTTTTTCCTGTATGCCGTAGATAAAGCCGCTGCCGTCTTCCATAAGCCCGTCGGATAAAATTATGGCCAGACGGCGCTGGATGTCTTTGAAGCCTAAATTCAGTTTTTCTCCCAATTCTTCGCCTGCCTCAAAGGCATTTTTCGAGTTTATTTCTGCCGCTGATGCGGTCTTGAAATAAACTCCTTGCGGGAAATTGAGCAGCATAATGGCTATGCCGTGTTTGAAGATCCCCTCGTTACAAATGAGGGCGGCAGAAGTGCATCCGACCACGGGCACCGGTCCCAATAAACTGTTTATTGTTTTGACGGTCCTGGAATGGGCAAATTCTATGGAGCTGAAGATAATCGCAAGGTCTACCCTTTCCTGCCTTATATTTTTTATCGCCCGCTGTAAGGCGTCTTTGGTGGCAAGAAAAGAGTCCTTTTCCGTACTTAATCCTATGCCTATGCTCATATGCAGGTTATTGTATCCTAAAAAATAAGTTAGTTCAATAGAATTAATTGAGGAAAAGGAGGAAGGAGAAACGATTATGCAAAAACTAAATTAAAAATGAACTATCAAGCCCTGGAAGCGGTAAAAACATTGTAAGAAAACAGAGGGGATTAATTCACAGACGACTTCGTCTGCAACTTACGTCGCCTTGCTGCGTAAGTTGCCTGCTCATTAAAATTAATTGACTTAATAATCCGTTATAGTAAAATATTCCTAAATTTAATACGGCCCCATCGTCTAGCCCGGTCCAGGACGAATGGTTCTCAGCCATTAAACACCGGTTCAAATCCGGTTGGGGCTATTCTGGCTATTTCAGCAGGTTGTAGAAATGCAGAGAGCCGGGCATAGACCGCAGCAGCCAAGATATGCGCTAGAACGATGCGGTTCTTGCATTTAAGAAGATTTGTCTTGCTTTTTGAGAGACTTTATGATAATAAATAAAGATAAATTAAATTAAGGAGGAGTGAATGCGTGAACATTTAGTTTTTTTGGAGACATCCAGCGCAGCAGTGAAAATTGCGGCCTGGATTTTTCTATTTTTGGGCGTTGCCGGCGGCCTGCTTATCTTCGCAGGAAGACTGCCGGGCAAAAGCATACAGGACGCAGTGATCAATATCGCAGCAGGCGCTTTCTTTTTCTTTTTCCTGTATCTTATCGCAAAGATCGCCGACCTTTTAATTAAAATCATCAACGAGATTAAAAAGGAATAATCCATAAGAGAGGAGAAAATAAATGAGACGCAACATCATATTTATCGCCTTTTCTGCCATTTTATTGTTTGGTTTATGCGGCTGCGATATGGTATCCGGCCTACTCCCCAAGAAAACAGCGGTCAAGGAAGAAAAGGCCCAGGCAGCCCCGCCTGTTAAAGGCCCTATTGTTGCCAAGATCAATAATATACCCGTTACCCTGGAAGACCTGAACCAGGAAATAGATGCCTTCAATGCCGCAATACCGGATAATAAGCCGGAGGCAAAAATAAATACCCGCGAGAAAAAACTCGATTATCTGAAGAATGAATTGGTGCGCAGGATCCTGTTATACCAGTATGCGTCAGACAAGGGCCTGGATAAAAACCCGGAGGTGCAGCGGGCGTTGGAGAAGACAAAACAGGACCTTCTGGTCATAGAGTTGATCCGGGAAGAGGCGGCAAACGTTGATGTCAGCTCCAAGGAAATAGAAGACTATTATAATACTTATAAAGAGCAGTTAAGGGAACCTGAGGAGAGGCAGATCCGCGAAATAGTGGTCAGCGCCGAACCAGAGGCTAAAGATATAATGATCCAGTTGCTTCAGGGCGCAGATTTCGCTACTCTGGCCAGGGAGCGCTCTAAAGCAGCAAGCGCTAAAGAAGGAGGAGACCTGGGTTTTATTCAAAGAGGGACGAAATCCCCTCAATTTGACGCGGTGGCATTTTCCGATACTTTAGATGTAGGCAAGGTCAGCAATATTTTCAAAGGCCCGGACGGTTACTATATCATAAAATTAGAAGCTAAAAGCGGAGGCAAGCAAAGGTCGCTTTCTGAGCTATGGGATGATATAAAGCGCGGGTTGATTTTCGTAAAACAGCAGAAAAAAATAGAAGATCTGATCGGCAGGCTCTCCCGTGATGCGAGAATAGAGATTTATGAAGGAGAGATAAAATAGAAGGATTGATAAAAAGCCGCCTTTAATAAAAAGAGAGGTCGCAGAGTAAATGGTAAATCGCCGGATAGCCTTGATCATTAGTTTATTAATCAGCCTGGTCGTCGCTTCGATAGCCCTGCTTATTATGAATGCTTATATTGGACAGCAAAAGCAGCAGATGGCAGAGCAGGCTAAGAGAGCTATTTTAGAGGCGCAATCCAATCAAGCCGCGGTATTGGTAGCCAAGCAGGATATACCGAGGGGGGTAGAGATCAGCCCGGAGATGTTCGATACGGCGGTTGTCCCGCGGCAATTCCTCCAGCCCCAGGCGATAAGCTCCCTGGACAGAATCTCCGGGATGATTACGGTTGCCCCGATCTCCGCCGGCGAACAGATAACCCTGACCAAACTTACCTACTCTAAGCAGTCCTTAGGCGGCCTGGCTGAAGTTACTCCGGTAGGGAAAAGGGCGATTACCATATCCGTAGATGAAATTGCCTCTTTAGCCAGAATGGTTAAGCCCGGGGATTACGTGGATGTAATAGCTTATATCCCTCTGCCTGTGCAAACAAGTAAAGGAGAACAGGTAACCCAGGAGGCCATGATCCCTATTTTGCAGAACGTGTTGGTTTTGGCAGTCGGCCAGCAGTTGGGCACAGTTGCAGAGGCGGATAATCAAAGCAGGGGGCAAGGACCCAAGATTGAAAATATTTCTCCTCTGGTGACCATTGCGCTTGACCCTACGGAAGCCAGCATTCTGGCTTTTTTGCAGGAGCAGAGCAAGATACGTTTAGTCCTGCGCTCTCCGGCAGATTCCAAGATCCAGCCGGTTAAACCCATAAGTTGGGACGGGGTGCTGCAATATTTGATTCCCAGGCTTGAGTCTTATCGGAATGTGCCCCAGAAGGAAGAAGAGGCCGCGCCTTCCCAATACATAGAGATCTACCGCGGTCTGAACAAAGGCAGGATTCCTTTATCACAGGAGAAACAATGAAGAGCCGCATTTTAATAATCCTCTTTGTAATTTCCGGTTTTGTCCTTCCTTGTTTTCGCACCTATGCCGGGGATAAGCCCGCAGGAGAACTCAGGCTTTATATGGGTGAGGTCAAGGTCATTCCAGTGGATAATCCCACCCGCATTGTTATCGGTAACCCCAACATCATAGATATCGGCGAGGTGACCAAAAACCAGATGGTAATTAATCCCAAGGCCGTAGGCAAGACTACCCTGGTCTTCTGGGACAATTCAGGCGAGCAATCATATCAGGTGTGGGTTTTTAGCGAAGACCTGGACGACTTTAAACAGCGGATAGACAATCTGCTGAGCAAGCTTAACCTTCCCGAGGTTTATACCCAGGTGGTAGAAGAGGAGGATAAAATCTTCCTTTTAGGCAGGGTGAAAACCGCTCAGGAGAGAGAAAGGATACAGATCGCACTGGGTGGATTGATGAAAAAAACAGTGGACCTTGTCCAGGTTAAGGAAGAAGAGGCGATTGTAGAGATAGATGTCCAGGTGTTGGAATTGGATCAGGATGCTTCCAGGACCCTGGGTTTTACCTGGCCGGGCACTCTGGCCTTAACCGATGTCTATTCCGGGACTACCACAGGCGTTCCGTTCAGTCAGATATTCAACCTTTCATCATTCACCCGCAGCCAATTGAATTTTAGCGTGGATGCCTTGGTGCAGGAGGGCAAGGCGCGAATCCTTTCCCGTCCGCGCCTGGCCTGCCAGAGCGGCAAAGAAGCGGAACTATTGGTAGGCGGAGAAAAGCCCACCTTCACTACGCAGGTAGCTACTGCGGGAGGCCAGGGCACAAGCGTAGACTATAAGGAATTCGGGATCAAATTAAAGATCAAGCCCACGGTATCGGAAAAAGACCGCATAAAATTATCAGTAAACGTGGAAGTAAGCGAGGTCGGCGATGCCGAAACTATCGGCTCTGCAAGCGCTCCTTCTGCAAAGGCCTATCCCCTGACTAAACGCACAGCTTCTACAGAACTATTTTTAAATGACAGCCAGACCTTGGGCATAGGCGGCTTGATTAAGCACAAAACAGAGGAGGATGTGCGCAAGGTCCCTGTTTTTGGAAATATCCCCATTTTCGGGATGTTTTTCAGAAAGAAATCAGTCAAGGTCGGCGGCGGCCAGGGCCAAAGAGGAGACACCGAATTGTTTATTACCATTACGCCTACCATCGTCAGCCGGGGCCCGCAAGCAAAACAGGAAGAAGTCAAGGAAGCCAAACCGGCAACAGAAGCAGCAGCTGGCGGCAAAGCTGCTTCCGAGGCAGCCCCTGGAGGTGGAGAAGGCGATAAAAAAGCAGCTGCTCCGCCTGCGCCTGCCGAAACTAAAGCAGACCCCATTACCGTATATAGCCAGATCGTGCAAAACCGTGTTTTAAAAAATATAAGCTATCCTTCTCTTGCCAAGGAAGCAGGTTTCCAGGGAACGGTGAAATTAGGTTTGCGCATTGCTTATTCGGGCAAGCTCCTTGATGTAGTTGTCAGACAGCCGTCAGGGTATAAAATTTTGGATGAACAGGCAGTAAATGCTGCTAAAGGCATAGAATCTTTTCCTCCATTCCCCCCCGCGATAAATAAAGATGAACTCTGGATAGGCGTCACGATATTGTATAAATTAGATTAAGCCATGGCTAAAACAATCATTCTCTTCAGCACAAAAGGAGGCGTGGGCAAGACTTTAATCGCCGCTAACCTGGCCATATCAATAGCCAGGGAACACAAAAAAAGAGTCTGTCTGGTTGACCTGGATGTGCGCGGGATAAGCGACACAGCCA
>JAQTNM010000046.1 GCA_028713875.1 Candidatus Omnitrophota bacterium
TCGGCGCCCTTTTGTCTGCCAGTATCCATATAAGGTTAATCAGGAAGACAGAGGCAACCAGAAGGATTAAAACCAGAAGATATTTACTCGTCCCCGGCTTGCTTTTTATTTTCATAAGCGCTGCCTGCAGATAATATTAATTATTCACGCTTTCAGTGTTTGCCCGTTGAAAAGACTCCGTCTTGGTAGGTAATATCTTATGCTCTATCAGGTAATCAAAGATCAGGTCCTGAACTAAAGAGCGCCCCCGGTCGTTATAATGGGCGTCGCAATCCGGCCTCTCTCTTATTTTGGTAAAATTTTCGTCATTATTGTAACCGAGCGCGATAAACTTGGTTCTTATATCAAAATACTCCAAATTAAAATCTTTTGTTATCTGTTTGATAAAATTATCCGTGGGAAAATCTTTTTTGATGTCGGGGAAATTGACTATCACCAAAATAATGTTATTCTCACGGCACAATAAGATGATATCCGCGAGGCATCGGTACGCTAAGTCATAGCCGGGATAAAAATATCGCGGGGCATATCCCCTGATATTTTTCTGCAGATAACCCGCAATTCTTCTATTTATGAAACCATATAATTTAGAGTGAGTGAGCAGAAATTGGTTATAAGGCATTGTGAATACGTAGGGTGTCTTGGAATAAGAATAATAAACAAACAGCCTGCCGTTTTTTTCGGCAAATCGATGCTGGTTGGTGTCATTCTGGTAATAATTATAAATAACCACCTTGGGCTTCAGGGGGAGTATCTCAAATTTAAAAATATTATATAATTGCGGCAGGTCCAGCCCTCCCCAAACAAAGGGCAGCACAGACGCATCTATCCCGCATTTAGAGACCACCAGATCATTGAATTTACCCCAGTTGAAGCACGAAACAGAATCCCCTAAAACACAAATCCTATATTTACCTTCCGTAGATTTTATATACCCGGGGTCCAGTAAAATACCCCAGATAATTGAATCTTGGTCCGGGATATTTTTAATTTCTTTGATACCTTTAACAGATATTTTCTTGTTATGCCGGTAATAGAATACCGGATATTCTTTTTTTGAATAATCGTCTTCTAACGGCAGAGGCACATCGCCTTTTATGCCTCTTGCTTCAAGGTAGTTTATTTTGTCAAAACTGCAGAAACGTATCAATAATTCAAGAAACAGCAAAAAACAGCATATTGATACGATTGATATCAAAATGTTCTGCAGTAACCGCGGAAATTTAAATTTTGAAGCTATCCCCATTTTTGCATAAAATTCAATTATCTAACTGTTCTGTATATTTATGCCTTCGGGCTCAGGCTATCCGGTCTTATCAAAAGCCCGAAGGTCGTCTTCTTATATGCTATAACGGCATTGTATATCATGGAGATTCACTGGTTCGTGAAGAGCAAACCGATCGCTGCTTTAAGCGAATTTCTTAACTCAAGCAAGCTTCTTGTTCTCTTCAGAGCTTTTATAACATACGACGGCCTAAAATAGAATGAAAGGTAGGCCCTTCTGACAAGTTTTCTGACTTCTGCGCAGCTTAATGCCGTATTAATCAAGGGGAGCTCTTTTTCTTTGCTTGCATCCATAGTGAATTCTGACCAGTAATCCCCGAACCCCTTCTCCAATAACATACTGTAGATCTTGGTATTGGGGAAAGGAGTGAGTTTTGTCACCTGGACATAATCCAGGTCCAGCGCAGTCATTAGTTTGATTGTCTCATCGGCGGTTTCAGGCGTTTCTCCCGGAGCGCCGAGCATAAAAAATCCTAAAGTTTTAATCCCGCTTTCTTTACTCCAGCTTATCACCTGTTTCACCGTATCTGCGTCATTGTATTTATTTAAAGAACGTAAGATACCCGGATGTGCGCTCTCAATACCGTACATAATTGTATTGCAGCCGGCTTCTGCCATGCTGCGCAGTAAATCCTTATCCACCGTGTCGATACGGGAGCGGACTGTCCAGAACACATTGAGCCTGCGCCTTATAATTTCTTCGCAAATTTTTAAAACCCTCTGGTTATCAATGGTAAAAGAAGAATCATAAATATCGAATTCTCTTATCCCGAATTCCTTATAACCGATCTCTATCTCATCGACAAAATTCTTGGCGCTGCGCATCCTGAATTTCCTGGTATTAAGGTCGCAAAAAATGCACTGGTAAGGACACCCCCGGGCCGAGAGCATCACGGTGAAATTCTTGACTCTGGAGAGTATGTTATAATACAGGTCATTTTTCAACAGGTGCCTGGCGGGAAACGGCACCGTGTCAAGATCGGTAGTAGAGGCGGCTGCCGGAGTAATTATTACCTGGCCGCTTTCTTTAAAAGCAATGCCTTTGACAGCATGCAAGGACCCCCCTGATTCCAATGCTGCCAGAAAATCAGGCAATATATTCTCGGCATCACCGATCACGGCATAATCGATTGCGGCATGATGCATTGTCTGGCGGGGATATATTGAAAGGTGCCATCCTCCGACCATCACCGGTATATTGACTCTTTCTTTTATACTCCTGATCCAGGATAACGCCTGATGGAATCCATAAGTGGTCAGGGTAAAACCCAGGATATCTGGAGAAAACTCCTTTATCCTCTGGGTGACTGATTTCAAAGAGAGACGTTCTGCTACGGCATCTATAATTATTACTTTATGCCCGGATTTTTCGGCTATAGCCGCTGCATAAGCCAAACTCAGGGGCGGCATTATGCCGATATGCTCATCCTGCGCTATAAGCGTGCTCCAGTTATTCTTCAAGCGCAGAGGCGTAAATATTAAAGCTATTTTCATAGAGGCGGTTGTTAAAATACAGTAATATTAAACGCGTTATCTAGCAGGTTTTACCCAGGCGCTTATCTTATATTTGTTCCCGGCCTTCACGGCGACCTTCTGTATTACCGGACTGTCATGCCAGACCAAAACAGAATATTTGCCGCTGTGTGCTTCATTTTTATTTATGTTACCTGACTTGGAAGAGCTGGCGTATCCCCAGCCAGCGGGATTTCCTTTAGAATCTAGCTTTTCAAAGCCGCCGTTATTGATTTCTGCATCCTTACCTTCAACTACCACCTCGTCAAAGTAAACTTCGTGGCGATTTTTTTTAAGGTCGGTGAAATTAGAGCCTCTTAATTCAATAAACACTGACCCTGAATCAGAAGGCGTAAACTCTATCCAAAGCTTCTGCCATTTATCTTTGCCGTTTAAACCCAGCTCGGTTATCCACCATGGGCTTTGTTGTCCGGTCTTGCCCGGGCTCCAAAATTTACCATTGCTGTTTATCGAGGTAAGGTCAAATTGCTTGTCTTGGCTATAAATATCTATTCTGGCGCTTCTCTCTTTGCCGATCAGCGCAGGATCCTGCGCATAAGCAATTGAGCTGATCAGGCAAAAAAATAAACTTATCACTGCTGCCTTTGTAAAAATGGAGAAGTTTATTTTTTTCATATTGCCTCCTTGTTTATTGCTGCTTAAAAGCATTTTTATTTCTAAGCTACCCTAACAACTATTCTTATTGAACCACCTCCTTTTTCGCCCGTTTTTTATCGGCCAGGGCATATGCCTTAAACCAGGCGCTCACCTTATATCTCTTCTGCGCCCTCACTTCTATCCTCTGAAGGAGAGGAATATCGTGCCAGATCAACACGCAACATTGACCGCTGTGTGCCTGTGAGCCATCAGTGCTGTATCTGTCTTTCGAACCGTTCCAGCTCCAGTACGCGGGTTTGCTATCCGGATCAATCATCTCAAAATCACCGTTGCGCAGCGCCCCTCCTTCTAACTGGCAATCGTCAACCCAGACATCATGGTGGTAATGCTTGACATTATCATAAAAAGATCCCCTGAGGTTAATGAAAAGGTATCCCGATGCGGAAGGAGTAAACTCTATCCACAGATTCTCCCATTCGCTGCCCACTCCTCCCTCTGCAAACCAGTGTTTTTGCTGATCCTTGGAATCAAGCCAGTGGGCATAGTCACATCTGGCTTTAAGGGTGCCTCCTGCTTTGACATCAATAAGTTCAAATTCCATATCCTGGCTGTAAATGTCTATGCGTCCGCTCCTGTCCTTTGAAAGAGTATCAACATCCTTAATTTTAACTGTCTTACGGCGCAAGAATAACGAAACTGTAACTATTATTACTACGCAGACCAATACAATAGCTACTATCAACATAACTGCCCTCCTTTTAAAAGGTTAATTTGTCTTAGAGTTAAGCGCAATGTTATAGGCATTCAGAATATTTTCAGCAGTAACAGCCCATCTGTATTTTTTTTGCGATCTTACTGCTGCCGCCTTCCCCAATGATTCTCTGAGTTTCGCGTCGCCCAGGAGCACCATAATGCCTTCTGCTAACGAACCGGTATCCCCCGGCCTGGCTAATACCCCCACCCCCCCGACCATATTACGCACTTCTCCGACATTGCTGGCAACTATAGCTTTGCCGCAGGCTAAATATTCCACTATCTTCAAAGGACTCTTGCATTTAGTTATATCGTTTTCTTCAAAACAGGCAACGCAGACATCGGCATCGGCAAGATACCGGGGTATCTCATTGTGGCTGACGTGGCCGGTAAAGATAAAATGCTCTGCTATCCCTAGGGCCCGGGTTAATTCTCTAAGTTCGCCGAGCCGGTAACCCTCGCCTATAACCATAAAAGTCACGTCTTTTCTTGAGCGCAGGATCAAGTTGGCAGTATGCACAAAAATCTCGGCGTATTGAGCTCCGTGTAACTGGCCCAGGTAAAGCACCAGATAACTATTAATGCCGTACTTTTTTTTAATTTTACCCTTGTGTTCTTCTATGACCTGGGGATTAAACCGCTCCAAATCCGCGCCCACCGGCGCAGGAACAATTCTTTCCCGGCTGACGCCCAAACTCAAGGCAAGTCTACGCAGGTGGTCACTGGAAACAGACACGGTATCTACGACCCGGGGGATCAGTTTCTCATAAATATTCAGGAACTCTCCTACAATCCTCTCTTTAGGATTGGAATAGTAGAATATCTCGGTCTCCCAGTCATCCCAGTCGTAATGCACCGGTTTGTTTTTCAGCAAAGATGCGATCATAGCCGGCAGCGCCGCATAATAGTAACATTTCTGAAAATGGATTATGTCGGCCCATCCCGCAGCTGTGTTCATGCGCAGAATATTCCTGATCATCCTTACTAATCCCAGCCTGCGGTCAAGCGCGATAACCTGGATACCGTTATCTGGAAATTCCCGGTTGGCCTCCTTAGGGTCAAGAGGAAAATAGGCTAATTTGACCAGGTGACCGCGATTGGCAAATTCAACGGCAAGTTTCTTTACGCGCACAGTCCACGGCTCAAGCGAAGAATAAAGGTCATGGGGATGGACCATCAGGATATTCATAGATTTAGCCCCCGGGGAAATACAGGGTCCCTCTCAGCTTTTTTAATAAAAAGAGGGTTGTGTCCATGATTACGGCTGTAACCAGCAGGAACGCCACTATAATGAACTGCCTGGCCTTTTTCATTTAACCGGACAAACCTCTCTTTCAGCATCTGATTGACTGAACATATACCGCATAAACTTATGGATATTTTGATTAAGCAAAATATTATCGCACATGATCCTGCAGCCTCTGTCATTATGGGCATTGCCCATAAGGCCGAAATATGCCCAGTCTCTAATGGAAGAACAGCCCTTTCGCCTGAACTCCTGCTGCTTAAAGCCATTCCATATATCATGAAATTTATCTCTATAGATATTGCCCAGTGGCATACGATGAGACTTAAGGCAGGAATTAAAATCGCCGTTTGCCCTTAATCTTAAGAAGAGCCATCCTGCATAACAGGGTATCCGGCCCTGCCCGGTATCGTATTCGCCATAACAGGCAAGAGGATTTGAAATTCTTCTCAAGAATATGCCTGCGTTGGCTATGCGGACCGTATTTGCATGCTTAAGCAGGTCCTTAAAATCTTTCTGTAAGGCCCCGAGCTGTCCGCCGGTCAATAAAAATCTGTCTGTTGCCCCGGGGATAGCATCAAAAATTCCGAATTCCACGATCCGGCACCCGTTTTTTAACGCCAAATCCACAACGCTTTTTAAAGCGCGGTGATTAACGTTGCTTATCACGGCGTATAGCTTGATTTCGAGGCGGCGGTGCTTTAAGGCATTAAGGTCCTTAAGATTGCCTCTGACCTTGTCAAAGTCCTGCACAGACCTGTTATGCACGCCGCAATACTCCTGCGCACTTCCCGCCCAGATGCTGGCAGTTAAGGAAACCAGGTTCTTTAAAGACACCAGCCTCTTAATACCGTCTTTATCCAAGAGGGTAAGGTTGGTATTAAGGCGGAAATCCAGGCCTGTTTTCTGCGCATGCTCAAGTACTCCCCAGATCCTGGAATATAAAAACGGCTCTCCGCCTCCGGAAAATATTATCTCTTTTGTCCCTGAAAATGCGATCTCCTCTATAAAATCCTTCAGGATATTGTAATCCAATTCATCAAACTGCCTGCCCGGATCTTTATCTACGCAGGGAGAATGAAGCCAGCAGACATTGCAGTGGCTGTTGCATTTATCCGTAAGGTCTATCTGTACTATATCAGGGCCTTTATAGGCGTATTTCCTGCTCAGAATGCCTTTTAAATTCAGGTATCTTCTCCTGTTTTCCTTAAAAGATATTTTTCCTAACAACGGCTCAAGCATCCTAAAAAATATTTTTTAAAACGCAGCTGCAAAAAGAAACGAGCTGTTCATTTTTACTCTTAAGCGAGGTGATCTTTTTATGCATGGGGATATTCTGCCAGAGGTTATCGCAATTATAGCAGCCGGTCTTGGCAACCGCGTCATTGCCGATCTTTGAAAAATAAGGGTCGGACTTGACAAGCACAAGGCATTTCTTGCGGAATTCGTTATAGGTGTCGGAGAGCCATATCTCTTTGAAACTGTTCTTATAGATATTACCCATGGACATACGGTGCCCCTTACAGCAAGGCACGACGCTGCCGGTAGTCATAATTCTTGCGAAGAGCCAGCCTACGTAGCAGGGAATCTCCTCAACCACATCCTCGTCATATGCCCCGCTGGCAAGGTTCTGCCTTTCTATGCGGCGGATAAACCCGTCAAAATCAGGGAGTTTCACAACCCTTGCGTCTTCAGAAGTATAATCAAAGCTCTGCGGGTCGTAATGTTTTCTGATGCGTTGCAGGGCTTCCAACAGCTCCAGTCTTTCTTTATCGTTCAACAGGAGTTCCTCGGTCCTGTCTTTAACCGTATCAACGGGGACAAACTGGATATTGCTTGCCCCAACCTCCAGGGCAAATTTAACCATCTCTTCTATGTCGCGGTAATTCCGGTTAAAGATAACATCATGGATGATTATGCGGGGATGAAACCAGTTGTGTTCTTTTTTCTTGGCGGAGATAAACTTTAAAACCTTCTCTATCCCTTTAAATGTGCTTTCGTTCTGATTGGGATGCACTGCCGCGTATGCACCGGGCGTGCCCGCCCAGAGACTCACCGTAAACGAATCAAGCCCCACCTCCAATAGCTCTGCGGCCATCTCTTCAGTCACCAGGCTGAAATTTGTATTTATATCGATCTCTATGGTCTTGTCCTTGCCTTTTATATATTTAACGATGTTCAATATGTCGGGATGCATGAAAGGCTCGCCGCCCCCTACCAGCTTCACCTGTCTCAATCCCCCCATTTGCTCTAAGTCATCAAATACCTTTTTTATGAGATCAAAGGGGATGATGAGCTTTTTTTCCCAGTCGGGCATGGCCTTGTCTTTTAATAACGGCGAGCGGCACCAGCAGGCGATACAGTTGAAGTTACACCAGTTGGTCAGGTCTATGTGCAGCACCTCCGGACCCACAAAAGCCTTTGCGGAATGCATAATCCCGGCTATAACCAATAATTTATTCTTATCCCTGATGAGCTTATCAAATTCTTCCATGTTGTTTCAACGCCTCTCTGAACCGGTTATCCATATCTATATTGACCTGTATGTTATCGCAACTCTTAAGGCAGCCGAAAGAACAACCGGGGTCATTGCCTATATTTTCGAAATAAGGGTCGCTAAAATCCAGGGCAAAGGATTTCCTCCTGAACAGCTGTTGCTCCTGGCTGTTCCATATTTCCTTGAAAGATTTATTGTAAATGTTGCCCACGGATATGCGGTGAGCTTTGAGGCAGGGGTTTACTTCTCCGCTGGCATTAATCCTGGCAAAGACCCAGCCTACATAACAGGGCTGCTTGGTAATCGTCTCCGATTCGTATTTACCTTCCAGGGCGCTGGGGGAGCTGATCCTTTTTATAAAGCTGTCCTTCTGCGTGATCGATGTTTTCACATCCTTGTTGATATTATACTCTTCCAGCCTTTTAAACTGCTCCTGGACCGCTACGACTACCTGCTGGGTCTGCTCCCGGCTAAGCAACAGGCTGTCTGTCTTGCCCGGAATGACATCGGCTGGCGTAAACTCAACGCTGTCAGCCTCTACCTGTATTGCTAAATCCACCATTTTCTCTATTTCATGGTAGTTCCTGTTAAAAATGACATAATACAGGTTAATATGGGGCAGGGGGTTATAAAGATGCTGGTTCTTGGCCCTTTTTAAAAAAGCAATGTATTCCAGTATCTGGCTTAAGCGGTAAAACGTGCCTTCTGTTTTATTAGAATGTATGGCCTGGTAGGTCTGGGCTGTCCCGGCTAATAAGCTTACATGGATATGGTCGATTTTAAGATCCACCAGTTTTTTGGCTCTTTTCTCATCAATGAGAGTAAAATTGGTATTTATAAAAACGCGCATTTTGCTTTCTTTGGCGTATTGTAAGATCTCCATAATATGGGGATGGATAAAAGGCTCACCACCCCCGGCAAAAAACAGGGTATGCGTGCCCATATCCCTCATCTCTTTGATGGTTTTCCTGACCAGCTTAAGCGGCAGCTCATAACTCATTTCTCTTCTTTTGTTTTCATCGGGCTCCCCCAAAAGGGGAGAATTATTCCAACAACACAGGCAGTTATTGTTGCAACGGTTCGTAATATCGAATT
>JAQTNM010000047.1:0-3576 GCA_028713875.1 Candidatus Omnitrophota bacterium
AGCGAAAGCGACCTTGAGAAATGCGGGTTGTTGGCTGCCAATATCGCCGCAGCGCTTAAGTCCTGAAAGTTTATTCTGTATAAAATAACCTATGCCGATTTCACTTTTATCCGAAGCTGATTTAAAAAATGCGCTGAAGGATAAACTGTCCTCGCCTTTTGTTTTTCTGGAGACCGCTTCTTTTGATAAAGAAAACAGGGTCTCTTTTTTATTTAATAATTTTCATAAAATTATCACCTTTAACAACGGTAACAACCCGAATTTGTCTTTTAAGGAAGTCCAGGGTTACCTGAAGAGCGTGTTTTGGTTATGCGGGTACTTTGCTTATGAATTCGGCTTCTTTCTGGAGCCGGCCCTTTCTGCCTTAAGGAAAACAAGCGCATATCCTCTGGCTTGGTTGGGGGTCTGCCGAGAACCTTTGCGCATAAACCATTTGCGGCACAATCCGGATTTTAAAGATGAAGATCTGGAATATAGCGTAAAAAACATAAAGCCGAATATATCTCAGCGTTCATATACCGATAAGATAGCCAGGATAAAGGAATATTTGAGGCAGGGCTTAACCTACCAGGTTAATTACACCTTTAAGGTTAAATTTGATTTTAGCGGAGATGTCCTGGACCTTTATCTGAACTTAAGAAGATCGCAGCCTACTTCTTACATGGCGCTGATAAATACCGGCAAAAGCTTTATCCTTTCTTTGTCCCCCGAACTTTTTTTCCGCAAACAGGGCAAGATGATTACAGCCAGGCCAATGAAAGGGACATCTGCCAGGGGGCGCACTCCGCAGGAAAATAATAAGAAGCTCAGGGAACTCAAGACGGACACAAAGATAAGAGCGGAGAATTTAATGATCGTGGACCTGCTGCGCAACGATTTGGGAAAGATAGCACAGGAAATACGGGTTCCCCGGCTCTTCCAGGTAGAAAAATACAGGACCCTCTACCAGATGACCTCTACTATCAGGGGTGAATTGGCGGATAGCAATATACAGGTTAAGGACATTTTTACTTCAATTTTCCCCAGCGGTTCCGTAACCGGCGCCCCGAAAATAAAGACAATGGATATCATCCGCAGCCTGGAGAAGGAGTCCAGAGGCATTTATACGGGGGCGATAGGTTATATTTCTCCTGATCAGGACGCCTGCTTTAATGTTGCCATAAGGACGGTCATGTTGAATAAAGGCAAGGGAGAAATGGGTATCGGCGGAGGGATCGTAGATGATTCCTTGGCAGAACGCGAATACGAAGAAGCGCTGCTTAAAGCGAAGTTTCTTACGGAGAAATTTCCGCAGTTTTCCCTGATTGAGACTATGCTCTGGCAGAAAAATAAAGGTTATTCCTTTTTAGACCTGCATTTAGAAAGACTAAAAAGCTCTTGTGATTATTTTTCCATACCTTTAGATTTTGCAAATCTTAAAAAGAGCCTGAAGATCACACAGAGACAGATGGCCCGGGGCAAATGGAGGGTGAGAATCCTGGCAGGCCTTTCCGGGCAAATAAGCATAGAAAAGAATCCCCTTGAAGAACTGGAAGCGCCTGTAAGAGTGCAAATAAGCAGTCAAAAGATAGATCCCCGCAATATTTTTCTCTATCACAAGACCACGCAGCGCTATATCTATGAAAAAGAGATAAAACAGGCCAGGCAGCAGGGTTTTTTTGAGGTAATTTTTACAAACACAAACAACCAAGTAACCGAAGGTGCAATAACTAATGTTTTTGTGCTTAAGCGTGGCAAGCTCTATACTCCTGCGCTTGAATGCGGGCTCCTGGATGGTGTTTTAAGAAAGCATCTTTTAAAAGAAGGAAAAGCCCAAGAGAAAATCATCTATCCCGAAGACATACTCTCCGCCGATAAATTCTATATCGGCAATTCCGTAAGGGGCCTCCTGGAAGCCCGGCTTTGATTGCAGCCCCCAGCCAAAGCTAAAATCTCCATTGACAAAAACAGGGAGAGCTATAAAATGTAATTCAAGGAGGAATAAGTAAGTTTGAATAAAAGCTCCGGTCCCGCAACAGAATCCTCAGTCAGGTCTTTTACCCTCCTAGAACTTATCGTAGAATAGGGGACGCTTCTATTTTTTGTTATAGAATAGGGTGCGCTTCTATTTTTTGTTAGATTTTTCTCCTTCCCTCGCCCATAAAGAAAAATAGAAACGTCCCCTTTACTTTTGCGGAATAGTATTGTAGAATTGAATAAAATAAAGGAGTTTAAAAATGTATAAGCTGGTACTTTTGCGACACGGGGAGAGTATTTGGAATAAAGAAAACAGGTTCACCGGCTGGACAGACGTAGACCTTTCGGATAAAGGCATAGAAGAGGCAAAGAAGTCAGGGCAGGTTTTAAAAAAAGAAGGTTTTGTCTTTGATGCAGCCTTTACTTCTGTATTAAAAAGGTCCATACGCACCCTCTGGATCGCCTTGGATGAGATGGACCTGATGTGGATAAGCGTATATAATTCCTGGAGGTTGAATGAGAGGCATTACGGCGCCTTACAGGGGCTCAATAAAGCGGAGATGGCCGCAAAATTCGGAGAAAAGCAAGTGCTTATCTGGAGGAGGAGCTACGATGTGCCTCCGCCGGCTCTTGAGCCAAAAGACCCCCGCTCTCCGGTAAATGACCCCCGCTATAAGGATTTAAACCCCAAGGATATACCTTTGACCGAATGTTTAAAGGATACAGTAGCCAGGTTCTTGCCTTACTGGCACGATACTATTGCCCCGGCCATTAAATCCGGAAAGAAAATAATCATTGCTGCCCACGGAAACAGTTTGAGGGCTTTAGTAAAATATCTGGATAATATTTCGGATGGAGAGATCGTAAAGTTAAATATTCCTACAGGTATCCCTTTGGTCTATGAACTGGACGCGGGCTTGAAGCCTCTGAAGCACTACTATTTAGGCGACCCGGAGGAAGTTAAAAAGGCGATGGAATCTGTTGCCGGCCAGGGCAAGGCCAAAAAATAAAATTCTTAAAATGAAAAGCCGGGTATATTTTGTCAGGATAAATGATGCCGATGGTCTGGAATTAAGGAAAGCAAAGCTCAGTGCTTTGCTTGAGGGGAGCAATTTACTGGATTTTATCGTCCCATCCCAGCAGATTGCGTTAAAGATGCATTTCGGAGAAGAAGGCAATACCGGTTTCGTCAAGCCTGAATACGTAAAAGAGATATGCCTGCGCATAATAAAAAAAAGGGCCCGGCCAATACTATCCGATACTAATACCCTTTATCGCGGCAGGCGGCTGGTCACCGAGGATCATATTAAGATTGCGTATGAACACGGTTTTACTAAAGAGGCGACCGCAGCGGAAGTAGTTATTGCAGACGACGCGAAAAAGGGCGGGGTAACCGAAATTAAAATCAACGGCAAATTTATAAAGACTGCCAGGCTCGCCACGTTTTTTGCGCAAGCCGATGCCATCGTGGGCATCGCGCATTTTAAAGGCCATATCATGACCGGCTTTGGCGGAGCCTTGAAAAACTTAGGAATGGGTTGCGCTTCCAGAAAAGGAAAGCTGGCGCAGCATTCGGATATTTCACCTTTTGTGATAGCCCAGACTTGCACGGGCTGCGGC
>JAQTNM010000047.1:3586-8838 GCA_028713875.1 Candidatus Omnitrophota bacterium
GTGTATTGGTTGCGCAAGCTGTATCGCAGCCTGTAAATATAATTCCATCGAAGTCAACTGGGAATCAGGAGGCAGCACTATCCAGGAGAAAATGATTGAATACGTAAAAGCCGTTTTGCGGGGCAAAAAGAAAAAGGCGGTTTTTTTTAATTTCGCCATTAAAATCACCAAAGAATGCGATTGTTTAGCCAAGGACGACCCGAAAATATCTCCTGACGTGGGGATACTGGCTTCGTCGGACCCGGTAAGCATTGATAAGGCAAGTTATGATTTAGTGGTTGATGCATGCGGCAGGGACGTGTTCAGGCAGGAACACCCTGAAAGAGACTCTTTAAAGCAGCTGCGTTACGCGCATCAGCTTGGTTTGGGTAATCTGGAATATGAACTGACAACATTATAAAACGGAGAATAGATGATTCTGTTGTTTTGGATAGTCCTTTTTGCCGGCACAGGCTTAAGTATTTATGCCCTCTTCCTTTTTATTCAGCCTCAGGCAGGCCAGAAAAACAAGAGACCATCTGCTGCAGGTTCTTCCAAAGGGCTTGATACTAAAGAACAGAAGATGATAAGGCTGGAGGGCCAGGCTGCGTCTTTGCAGGGCGAGCTGGAGAGGGCCCAGGCGGCCTATTCGGTTTTACAAAAAGAGTTTGAGGCGGCAAAAAAGAGCCAGGAGGAGTTAAAAGAGCAGTTGAGCAAGCGTGAAGAATGGATGCGCAAAGACACGGAGTCCTCAAAAAAAATCCAGGAGCAACATGAAGAACTCGACGACAAGCTTAAAGAAAAAGAAAAAGAGCTGCAGGAGGTATTTTCCAAAAATGTGGATTTGACCAGGCAGTTAAGGGAGGCAGACGAAAAGATAAAATCGCTGGATAAGGAAGATAAAAAGAAGACCGATGACATAGAAGCGCAGAAGCACAAGATAGAAAAATTAACCCAGGACTCCAAGGCGCAAGGGGCAGAGATTGCGGAATTAAAGAAGAAGCTCAAAGAAACGGAATGGGTCCCAAAAATAGAGTTCAACAAATTAAATGAGGAATATACCGAATTAGAAAAGGAATTAGATAAGAAAGATGAACAGATAAGGCTATTGATAGAAGAGAAGACAAAGCTAAAGCAGCAGGTAGAAATACAGGTTCCTCTCCAGCCTAAGGCAGAACCGATTTCGGTTACGCAAGAGCAGGCAGAAGTCAAGGAGGCAGCTCCTGCTGAGCCAACAGCGCCACAGCCGGTTTCTGCTGAACCGGTCCAGCCGCAGGAGCCTCAAAAGGAACCGGCAGCGCAAGAAGAGAAACCTCAAGAGCAGGCAGCGAAAGAGAGCCCCCCGGAGCAGCCGGCAGAAGAACCCGCAAAGGAGCCTGAAAAAGAAGAAGTAACTGCCGGAGGAAAGGCGCCTGAAGCACAAGCCGCAAAAAAACCGGCGCGTAAAAAACAGGCTGAAAAAGAGACTAAACCGAAAGAGCACGCTCCTGCGCCGATATCTTTAGAGAAAGTCAGGAACATAGGCATTATGGCGCATATCGACGCAGGCAAGACTACCACGACCGAAAGGATCTTATTCTATACCGGCAAGTCCCATAAGATAGGAGAAGTCCATGAGGGCGCGGCTCAGATGGACTGGATGAAACAGGAGCAGGAAAGAGGTATAACCATTACTGCCGCAGCCACCACCTGTTACTGGAACGACTATAGGATTACCATAATTGATACTCCGGGGCATGTGGATTTTACCGCGGAGGTCGAACGCAGCCTGCGCGTCCTTGACGGGGCAGTGGCGGTTTTTTGCGCCGTAGGCGGAATAGAGCCGCAGTCAGAGACGGTATGGCGCCAGTCGGATAAATACGATGTACCCAAGATAGCCTTCATTAACAAGATGGACAGGACCGGCGCAGATTTTTTTGCGGTGCTAAAAGGCATCGAAGAAGAGCTCGGCGGCAATCCCATTGCCTTACAGATACCGCTTGGCGCAGAAGATAATTTTAAGGGCATCATTGACCTGGTTGGAATGAAGGCCTACCTATATGACCAGGAATCACTGGGTAAAAATTTCCGGATCGAAGATATACCGGATGAATATAAGGATATTGCCGCAAGATACCGGCATACGCTCCTGGAAAAAGTCGCTTCCCTGGATGAAGCCCTGACCAAGAAATTCCTGGAATCGGAGGCTTCGATAACGCCGCAGGAGCTGCAATCCGTGATCCGCAGGAATACGGTGGTCAATAAAGTCGTCCCGGTTGTCTGCGGTGCCTCATTCAAGAACATAGGTGTACAGAAATTACTTGATGCGGTGACTTTATACCTGCCTTCTCCGCTGGACCTGCCGGCGGTCAAAGGCCATAATATAGACGACCCGCAGAAGGTAATAGATAAGCATCCCGACGATAAAGAGCCTTTTGCCGCCCTTGCCTTTAAGGTGCAGTCGGATCCTCACATGGGCAAGCTTGTCTATGCCCGCGTTTATTCTGGCTACCTGGAGACGGGTTCTTATGTTCTTAACGCCACTAAAAATAAAAAAGAGAGAGTGGGCAGGATCCTGCAGATGCACGCCAACCAGAGAGAAGCCAGGGAAAATACCTATGCCGGGGATATCGTAGCGTTAGTCGGCCTTACACATACCGTAACGGGAGATACGCTCTGCGAAGAAGAAAATCCGCTTTTGCTTGAAGCCATCCAATTCCCGGTACCGGTAGTTTCCCTGAGTATCGCGCCAAAGAGCCGCCAGGACCAGGATAAGATCGGTAAAGGCCTGGCTAAGCTGGCCGAAGAAGACCCGACCTTCAAGATAGAATCTGACCCGGAGACCAAAGAAACGCTTCTCTCCGGCATGGGCGAGCTGCATCTTGAAATTATCGTGGATAGATTAAAGAACGAATTCGGCGTGGAGGCTATCGTGGGCCAGCCCAAGGTCGCTTACCGGGAAACCATCCTGCAGGCAGGAAAGGGAGAATATAAGCACGTCAAACAGTCCGGAGGCCGCGGACAATACGGACATGTGGTTATGGAACTGTCTCCGGCCACTCCCGGAGAAGGCTTTGAATTCAAGGACAGCATAAAAGGCGGGGCAATACCCAAATCTTACATGCCGGCCATAGAAAAGGGCGTGATCGAGGCAATGCGTAAAGGCGCCTATGCCGGATATCCCGTGGTGGATGTAAAGGTGAATATCGTAGACGGCTCCTATCATGAAGTGGATTCTTCGGAATTGGCCTTCAAGATCACGGCTATTGAATGTTTCAAGCAGGCGTTCAGGGGTTGTTCTCCCGTGCTGCTTGAGCCGTCCATGTCCATCGCGGTCACTGTTTCCGAAGAGCACGTTAACAGTATTGTAGGCAATATCTGTTCGCGCCGGGGTAAAATATTGGGGATGGAGACCAAGCTTAACCAGAAGATCATCATGGCAGAGGTGCCTTTGGCAGAAATGTTCGGTTACATGACCACGTTTCGTTCTTTGACCAGCGGAAAAGTTTCGGCTTCAATGGAATTTGACAAGTACGTCCAGGTGCCTGCGGAGATCGCGGCCAAAATTTTAGCGCAGGCTAAAGAGAGGAAAGAAAAAGAAGCAAAGGGGTAAAAGAGAGGAATTTAAGATGCAGGGGATTAATTTTGATTTTAATAATATGTTCAGCTTTAATGTCGGCCCCAGACACGGGGTTACTTACCTTGAGCTTTCCAGGATGTCGGCAGCAATAGATAAGGCGCATCGGCATCTAAGCAGCATAATAAAAAATGACCATAACAGGGTCAGCCTGGGCCTGGAATGGGTGAATTTGTCTTTTCAGGATAGAAAAACCGTAAATAAAATTCAACTATTGGGCAGAGAAATATCGCGTAAGTTTAAAAATATTATCTTTTTAGGCATAGGAGGGTCATTTTTAGGCCTTAAGGCAGCCCAGGATGCGCTTCTTGCGCCTTATTATAACGAATTCAGCGCGCAAAGAGAAGGACATCCGAAAATATACTTTGAAGGCAACAACCTTGATCCTGATACGCTGGCAGCTTTAATGCGTAACCTTGATCCTGCTAAAACCTTTGTGGTAGTAATATCAAAATCCGGGGAGACTACCGAGACCAAGGCCGCCTTCAAGATAGTAGAGGAGTGGCTAAAAAAGGGGGCAGGAAAAAATTACGGCCGCCAGATTATTGCCATCACCGATCCGCAGTCAGGCTCGCTGCGGCGTTATGCGCAAGAGAAACAAAAAAAAGACGTCTTAAGTTTCCGCAGCCTCCCTCTTTTAAAAGGCGTAGGAGGCAGGTTTTCGGAATTGAATATCGGGCTTTTGCATCTTGCGATAGTCGGGGTCAATATCCGGGAAGTGCTTGACGGAGCAAAAGCAATGTATAAACGCTGCAGCAGGCCCGGCATATTCAAAAACCCGGCTTATATGTATGCGGCATTGCAGAATATCCTTTATCGGAAGAAAGGCAAAACAATAGCTATAATTATGCCTTTTTCAGAAACCCTCAAATCCACCGCCGACTGGTATGTTCAGTTATTGGCAGAAAGCCTGGGCAAGAAATATGGCCGCAGGATCAGGGTGTCTTCAGATGGCAGGGAAACCTGGGAACAGGACCCGGGGCGGATTGTCAATACCGGCAGGACTCCCGTGTCTGCAAGAGGCACCAATGATCTGCATTCCATACAGCAGAATAATATTGAAGGCCGCAACGATAAAACAGTAACATTCATTAAAGTGCAGAATTTCCAGGCGGATATCAAGATCCCCGGAGACGATGATGTGCTTGGAGGCAGGAAATTATCGGAATTAATGCATTTAGCCCAGGAGGCAACAGCATGGGCTTTAGTCATCTCTTCGCGGCCCAATTGCACGGTCATTATGCCGCAGGTTACTCCTTTTTGCTGGGGCCAGTTATTATTTTTCTTTGAAATGGCCACTGCCTTTGAAGGAGAGCTTCTCAACGTAAATGCCTTTGACCAGCCGGGAGTGGAAAGTTATAAAAATTATATGTATTATAAGCTCGGCAAGCCCGGTTTAAACGCAGGTATAGCACATTCTATAAAATCTCACCCCCTTCGCAAAAAGAAGAAACTTATTATCTGACTAGGGTCTCTGTCCTGCGCATGAAAAACCTAAATCCCCAGAAAAACTGGACGATTTATTCCTGGCTTATAATATTCTTTGCATTTTTCCTGCTGTTACTCAAATGGCCGCTATTGCCAAATTTCCTGGATATATATTACCACCTGGCAGCAGCTCAAGGTTTTGAGAGGGCAGGAGGATTTAGTGCCCACG
>JAQTNM010000048.1 GCA_028713875.1 Candidatus Omnitrophota bacterium
TTAAGACGCTGGAGGAGCCGCCGCCTTTCGTCAAATTCATATTCGCTACCACCCATCCCGAAAAGATACCGGCGACGGTGATCTCCCGCTGTCAGCGCCTTGATTTCCGCAGGATATCATTGATGGAGATCATCGCTCAGCTTGAGAAGATCTGCCGGCAGGAGAATATAGACATAGATAGAGAAGTGTTTTTTGCGATAGCCAAAAGCAGCGAAGGTTCTTTAAGGGATGCCGAGTCTATGCTGGACCAGCTGGTTTCCTTTTCCCGCGGCAGGGTCTGCCTGAAGGATATCAATTCCGTATTCGGATTGATCACCCAGGATGCGCTCTTTGATATCACCGAGAAGATAATCCGCAAAGACCCCAAGGCAGCGCTTGGGCTGTTGAATGACATAATTGAACAAGGCAAGGACGTGGGAATATTTCTGGCAAACCTGACCGAGCATTTCCGCAACCTGATGATCGCCAAAGTCAGCCAGGCAGACGCAGGCCTTATCGACCTGCCCAAAGATATCTGCGAGCGGCTATTGCAGCAGGCCGGACAAATGGGCCTGGATGAGATATTCTCCGCTTTTAATACGTTGGTCAATACCAGGGAGATGTCCAAGCGCCTGGAGTCCATGCGCATCCCCTTAGAGATAGCGCTGGTGAAATTGACCCAGGATAAAAGGGGCGCATCTTTAAGCCATCCCGCACCCAAATACGGCGCGCAGGCAAAGCCCGAGTCGGCCAAAGAGGATAAACAGGCAGGTCCTGCGGCGAATGATCCTGAGCCTCCGGCTGCGGCTCAGGCTTGCGTTTCAGAAAGCATTGCCGTAGAAAACATAAAACAGAGCTGGCAGGCAATAATTGATTCTCTTGCCAAGGTCAAGATGTCCCTGGCCACATATCTTACCGAAGGCAATCCCCTGAAGCTGGAAAATAACATTCTTACGATAGCATTTCCCAAAAATTACTCTCTGCATAAAGAGTGCCTTGAGAGCAAGGATAACCGCCTTATTTTAGAGAAAACATTTTCGGAATTCCTGCATAATACAAGATTAAGGATACACTTTATTCTTACCCAGGAAGCCGCTCCCAGGAACGAGCCGGAAAACCCCCTGCTTAAGACCGCTTTAAAGATGTTCGGCGGCAGGGTCATTAAAGAGGAATAATGGCTACCTATACAAAATCAATAGAAAAGCTGATCGAAAAATTGATCAAGTTCCCGGGCATAGGCAGGAGGAGCGCCGAGCGCATCATCGGCTATATTCTAGGGACATCAGAAAATGAGATAAAGGAGCTTACCGCGGCCATTACCAGCGTCAAGGAGAACGTGCGTTTCTGTAAGACCTGCAATAACCTCAGCGAGGAAGAAGTCTGCAGGATATGCCAGGACTCAAGCCGTAATCAACAAGTGGTCTGCGTGGTTGAGAACCCGGTTGATGTCACGGCGATAGAAAAAGCAGGCAGTTACAAGGGGCTGTATCATGTGCTGCTGGGTTCCATATCTCCTCTTGAGGGCAGGGGCCCGGCAGACCTGAATACAGAGGGGCTGTTACGCAGGATAAAAGAGGACGGCATTAAAGAAGTTATAATAGCTACGGATGCCGATACAGAAGGCGAGACCACGGCCATTTATCTTGCCAGGTTGATCAAGCCTCTGGGAGTTAATTTAAGCCGCATCGGTCTGGGCCTGCCTGTAGGCTCCAACGTGGAATACGCAGATTCCACCACTCTTTCCCGGGCATTAGAATCCCGCCGCAATATCTAAAGATATGATCGCCATAAACAACCTTTCCAAGAATTACGGCAAGAAGGTCCTTTTCGGGAATATTTCCTTAGGCATAAACCGGGGAGAAAAGATCGGCCTTATCGGCCCAAACGGCACAGGAAAAAGCACGCTTTTTTATCTGGTCCTGGGCCAGGTAGAGCCCTCATCCGGCCACGTAAGCGTGAATAAGAATACCTATATCGGTTATCTTCCCCAGGAAGCGCATTTTTCTTCTGGCCGCACAGTGCTGGCAGAGTTGACTGAAGGTGATGACAGGATACTGGGTTTAAAAACAGAGAAGGAAAAGCTTGAAGCGCAGAATTCCGCCGGCTCAAGGCGCTACGGAGAGGTGTTGCATGAGCTGGAGACCTTGGGTTATTTTGAGCTGGAACACAAGGCCAAGAAAATATTAATGGGCCTGGGTTTTAAAGAGAGGGATTTCTCGCGGCCCATATCCCAGATGAGCGGCGGCTGGCAAATGCGCACCCTGCTGGCAAAACTGCTTACTTATCAATATGACCTTCTGCTCCTGGATGAGCCTACCAATTACCTGGACTTGAATGCCGCACTCTGGCTCAAAGATTACCTGGCCGGCTTCAAGGGCACTTTTATCATCATTTCCCACGACAGGGCATTCCTGAATGATGTGACCAATTATACCTTGATACTAGAAAATGGCTCTATCTTTAAAGTAAAAGGCAATTACAATCATTATGAGCAGATAAAACAGGAAAAGCGCAAGCATCTCTTAAAGCAATTCAAGGAGCAGGAAAAGAAAAGGGAGCAGCTGGAGGCTTTTATCGCCCGTTTTCACGCCCAGCCCAATAAGGCTGCCTCTGTGCGGGCAAAGCGCACGCAGCTTGAGAAACTGGAAGAGATCGTCATCCCGCCTGACCCGCGCGAGAGTATCAGTGATTTCCGTTTCCCTCAGGCAGTTGAAAGCGGCTACCGCGTAATGACGCTGAAAAAGATATCCAAATCATACGCGGACGTACAGGTTTACCAGGACCTTGATTTTGAGATCATTAAAGGTGAAAAGGCGGTCCTGGCAGGAGAGAACGGAGCGGGAAAATCCACGCTTTTAAAGATCCTGTCCGGGGTCATTGACATAAACAGCGGAGAGCGCATTACCGGACATAATGTAGAGACCGGATATTTTTCCCAGACGCGCCTGGACGTGTTGAACCCGGAAAATACAGTGCTGCAGGAGGCATACACTGCCGCGCCCGGCTATATGCCGGAGACAACCATCCGCACCATACTGGGCGCATTTTTATTTACCGGAGAGGATTCGGATAAAAAAGTATCTGTCCTTTCCGGAGGGGAAAAGAGCCGGCTTATCCTGGCCAAGCTTTTGATAGACCCGCCGAATTTCCTCCTGCTTGATGAGCCTACGACCCATCTGGACGTGGATGCGGTGGATGCCCTGGTGCGGGCATTGCAGGACTACTCGGGGACTATAGTCTTTATCAGCCATGATATTTATTTTGTGCGTTCTCTTGCCAATGTTGTTTTTGAGGTAAAAAACGGCAGGATAAGGAAATTCTCCGGTAATTTTGACTATTATCTTGAAAAGAAGGATAGCGTTAGCGTAGTCCACGGAGAAAAGCGGGCTAAGGCAGAGGCCCCGAAAAAGAAGATAGATGAGGCAAAAGAAAAACAGAAGGAAGAAGAGCGCAGACGCAGGGAAGAAGAGAAGAAGCGCAAGAGCCACAATGCCTCTTTGCGCCAGCAGATCAACAAGCTTGAAGATAAGAAGGAGGCCTTGCGCCTGGAAAGCTATGCCAAGGCTCGGGCGCTTTCTGACCCGCGCATATACCGCGACGAAAATACCGCTGCCGAATACGGCCGCCGGCTGAAGGAAATAGAAAAATTCGTTTCCGAGATAGAAAACAGCATCAAAAAGCTGGAAGAGCAGATTATTTAACCCTTGATTTAAAAGGGATTTTACGTTAAAATAACTCCCACAATTCCCCCGTAGCTCAGTTGGTAGAGCGAGTGGCTGTGCGAGCTCCGTCTACGGCGGAGCGAGCAAAAGGCAGGTGACATTGGCAAAGCGCGATACGCGGTCTTATGCAGATCGCCGCCAATATTTAATTGCCGCTGTTCATAAGAGACGTAAGAAAATAAGACAGATGGCAGTTGAATATAAAGGCGGAGAGTGTCAGATCTGCGGTTATAAGCACTGTATCGAAGCTTTGGAGTTTCATCACGATAATTCTTCTGATAAAGACTTTAGCATCTCAGAAAAGGGTTATACGAGAAGTTGGGCTAAAGTTAAAGAAGAATTAGATAAGTGCATGTTACTTTGTGCCAATTGTCACCGAGAGATTCATGCTCAAAGCGCAGCTTCCATGGGAAACCGTGGTTGAAAAAGCAGGAGAATTGCTGGAAGCCCAGAGATGGGTAATCAGCAGCCGAGCCCCCACAGACGGTGGGGCACCGGCCCATCATATAGGGCCGGGTGCCTAACTACTTCAGGGGAAGGTTCAGAGACTATGCACCTGCTGCCTAAAAGCGCTAAGCTTAAGGCAAAGATATAGTCCACTTCCGAAAGTAATTTCGGGTCAAGTGTAACCACCAGGTCCGAGGTCCGAGTCCTCGCGGGGGAGCCATCTTTTCAAAGACCCTATTCCTAGGAATAGGGTCTTTTTGTTTTTGAGCCAACAAATTCGGCGAAACGCTTGGGTTTGCGGCCGCCCGCGCCCGGCCGCAAACCCCGCTCTCTTCAAGAGGGGCGGGATTTTTAATGCTTTGCCTTTCAATTACTTGTGGATGGCAAAGCAAATTTATTTGGATAGATTCTTTGGAATAAATAATGTCTTTAATATACCTCTTCATTATCAAAGCCTGCTCAATTTTGTTCGCTTTTTCGATGTAATCCACGAACTCTTTTAGGTCTTTCTGCACTGTTTCAGAGCATAATTCAGTTGGTTCGAGTCCTTGGCGAACGCGCGAGCCCTCAAAATTGAGCTTGAAGATTAAACTATCGATATAATGCCTATCGACTGAAATTCTCTTAATGTTATCAATTATAAAATCTTCTAATCTATTAGCATTAACCTGTCGCGTAGAGCACGCGCGCCAATCTTGCTTAAACGTCTTTGTACATCGGTAGTAATAATATCGTCTCATATTTCCTTTATTAGTATGCGAGGATGTCATATGAGAGCCGCATTCTGTGCAGCTAACCAATCCGCCAAGTGTATACTCTTTATATAGGCGTAGTTTCCGTAGCTTATCTCTAAAGAATTGCTGAACGTGGTTAAATAGTTCCTCTGAGATAAGCGGCTGGTGCATTCCTTGATAGATCTTCCCGGAATATCTGAATTTACCTGTATAAATAGGATTTCTTAATATGCTTTGCAAATGGGCTTTGCTAAAAGGCAAGTTTTTATTATTAAGTATTTGTTTATTCTTTAATAGCGTATAAGTTTTTGCCAAAGAGCCATTTTCTGCAAAAATTGCGAAAATCTCAGCTAATTTTTGTCCACCTGGCACTAGCCGCTTATCTACTACTTTGTAACCAAAAGGCACATTGCCGCCGTTCCACATTCCTTTATTCGCCCGCTCTAAAAGTTTATCTTTTGTTCTTTCGCTAGTAAGTTCTCTTTCAAACTGCGCAAAGGTAAGCATAATGTTACGCAAGAGGCGGCCCGCTGGGGTAGAAGTGTCAAAGCGTTCTGTAATAGAGATGAAATCAACCTTATGGTTATCAAAAATTTCCATTAAGGCATAAAAATCCTTGGGCGAGCGCGTGAGTCGGTCTATTTTATAGACAAGGACGGTATTAATTTTGTTTTCCTGCATATCTCTTAGCATTTCTTGGAGTGCCGGGCGTTCTAAATTAGCGCCAGTAAAGCCAGCGTCACTGTACACCTTAAAAATTAAAAGATTTTCTTGGCTATTTATGAAGGATTTAATCTTTTCTTCTTGTGCTTGGCAAGAGTTAAATTCTACTTCGGCTTGGTTGTCAGTAGAAACTCTCGTGTAAATAGCGCATTTAGCTTGCATATTCACCTCCTTAGCGTTAAAATTAAAGCAAACATAGGCATTATATACTAAGTATTATAATACATAGTATTAGAATACAAGTCAAGGAGAAATATGTATCTAAAGAATTTAGCAAAAATCAGAAAAGGAAAGAAGTTAACTCAAGAAGGGTTGGCAAGAAAAGCAAATGTTTCTTATCACACAATCGTTAAATTAGAAAGTGGTAAAATTAAGAATCCAACAGTGGATACGATTGTAAAGCTAGTAAAAGCCCTAGAGATTGACATAAATGAATTGGTGAATATATAGCTTATACTGGGGGAATCAATGTTTTCTAATGCTTGTAAAATATTTTTTGATTTACATTGTAGTGTTGGGGGTGGTAGTAAAGGTGATAAAGGAAAACTTCATGGCACCGGGTGCCTTTTAGGGCCGAAACATGTTATTACTGCTCGCCATATTTGGAGCAATATTAAAAAAATATACCAATATCCTTCAATCCTTAAATATGACGGTATATTTAAATGCAAAATAGTTCTTGAATCTAAAGAATTTGATATCGTTATTCTAGAAACAGAAGAGATAATAGAGAACTATGATTTCCCTGCCCCGTCCGTTTATCCAAAAATTTATTCTAAAATTCCTTCTCGCGGATTGCTGGTTGGATTCTCAACAACTTTACGTTTAAACGAAACAGAAAAACCAGAATCGCATACTGCATTTTTTCAAGCACATGTCTCAATGCAATTGCATGAGCATGATTTTGTTCTCTCGAACGGAGTTATTCAAAAAGGATCAAGTGGTAGTCCGGTATTCACCCCGTCTGCAGAACTTGTTGGAATTTTAATTCAAAACCTACAATTTAGTGTTGATACTGGTTTATTAGCTGATCAAATTATTACGACGCCAGTCTTCTCTCCTCTTCTTCCCTTTAAAAAGATAATTGAGAACTTAGTTTTAAAAACAGTCGAAAGGAGTCGATAATGACATCTTCTGATAAGCCGAAGCAGTTCACTGGAAACCAAAAGTGTGGCCATTGTGGTAATACAGGACCAATGGAAATAGTAAGTTGTTATTCACAGGT
Organism: Candidatus Omnitrophota bacterium; assembly: GCA_028713875.1. Classification (GTDB taxonomy): domain Bacteria; phylum Omnitrophota; class Gorgyraeia; order Gygaellales; family Profunditerraquicolaceae; genus JAQTNM01. The sequence goes on from JAQTNM010000048.1 coordinate 6,831, forward strand.
TGAAGAGCGCGAAGATGACCAAAGCAATTTTACATGGGAATGTGGTGATGTATATGAGATTTTGCTTTGCCCTGCTTGTCGCAGGATAATCTTGCGCACCTATTTTTATCAGGAGGGAATGGAAGGTGAGGATATTGCTCCGGATATACTTTATCCTATTTCTAAGGGAACTTTGTTAGGATTACCCAATAAAGTAGAAAAGGCTTATACAGCTGCATTAAAAGTCAGAAGTATTGATGTCAACGCTTATGGAGTTTTAATAGGTCGTGTTCTAGAAATTGTATGCGAAGACCGGTCAGCTAAAGGAAAAAATTTGAATGAAAAACTAAAGGACTTATCCGACAAAGGTGAAATTCCGATAAAGCTTGTAGATGTTGCTGCTAGTCTTAGGCAACTTAGAAATGTGGGTGCACATGCCACTTTGGGGGAATTAACAGAGAAAGAAATACCATTGCTTGATGATCTCTGCAGAGCCATTTTGGAGTATGTGTATAGTGCCCCATATCTTGTCCAAAAAGCAGAAGAAAGATTGTCTCAACTTAAGGAAAATAAAAAATAAATCCCTTTTTTTAGAAAAGTTAAAAATCCTCCTTTTTAAAACTCGGGAAGTATCCAATATGAGCATAGATGAACGAGATGAACTTGAAGTTGAGCTTAGAAAATATAAATTGGACAGTTTACTCTTGTTAATTGCAGATAAATCCAGAGAAATGTTTAACAAGGGGGAATCGCTTGAAACTATAACTTGGAATAGAAGAATAGGGGGTTTAACAGAAAATTTTAATCAGTTAATGCCAATATGGGGGCTTGCTGACTTATCCTATAGAGCAATAAAGTATTCAAATGATTATCGTGCACAGGAATCGAAGCTAGATGGCTTGTTTAAGTTAAATAATCTTTTAGCGAAAGTGACTGATCAAGAAGCAGCTCGTAGATCATCAGTTAAGATTAACGAACAAGCAAAGGTAGATATATTCGTAGGATTATCTCAGGCACAGTTTTGGTGGCAAGATATTGCTCGGAATAGGGCTGGTATTGTTTATCATTTCTTGCGATACTATCTTTTGCTTCGGGAAATGCCAAATTATTTCCCAGACTTAAAACACCCAGATAAAGATTTACAGGAAATAACGGGTTTTGGCATTGATGATTTTTCTAAACTTCTATTTGCTTGTTATGCGCTACTTCTTACTGCGCCTTCTTCTGAATTTACCATAATAAATGTAGATGTTGAAGTAACGCAAAAAAATCCTGTCGTAACTTCTGATAATATTAAAAAGTGTTTGAGTTTTTTCACCGCAGACTATTTGTATTATAGACAAGAAGTCCATCCTAATAATCCTCTATTTTTCCGTCCTGTTATTCAAACTCAGTCAAAACGCCTTATAGTTGCGAATGCTTTCCTATTTATTAAAAAATTCTATGAAGGCATATACTGGATAATCAGGGATAAATATATGCAAAATAATTCGCAGGACTTTACAAATGCCTTTGGACATTATTATGAAAAATATATCGAATCTCTACTTAGCTATTATTTAAAGCCGGGTGTATTTCAAAAGATAGGTGTCGATAAAGGTGGTGCGGATTGGATTGTTTATACTGATAAATATCGGTTTGTTATTGAACAAAAGTCCTCTCTGATGAGTGTAAAACTGAAGAAAGAATATCCTTCTGTAGAAGAGATAGATAAATATTTGGCTAACTTTAATAAAGCTTGTGCACAGTTAAGAAAAACCAATAGTGCCCTAAAAGAAAATAATAGGATTACGGTTAATCTAATCCTGCATTTTGAGAAGCTATATTTCAAAGAAGCTTTTGTGAAGAAAGAACTGCTGAGGCTAGGTGGCAATGATTTCGATCAGCTAAGGAATTATTATTTAATTGATACAGAAGAATTTGAACAGTTAATTCAGGTATTGTCTGAAGATGCGAATGCTATAAACGAAATACTGGATACAAAAATAGCATACGAAGATAAT
>JAQTNM010000049.1 GCA_028713875.1 Candidatus Omnitrophota bacterium
GAGAGTTCGACGGACAGCGCAGGAAAAGAGTATTAATTAAGATTATCGGAGAATAAAAAATGATAGAAGTGAAGATCTATTACCACGATACCGATTGCGGGGGCGTGGTTTATTACGCGAATTACCTTAAATACCTGGAGCAGGCACGCACGGAGTTTTTTGCCGAAAAAGGGGCGCCGGTTGAGGAATTAGCCGAGTCCGGGGTACTCTTCGTAGTCGCCCGCCAGGAAATAGATTATAAATCTCCGGCATTTTATGCGGACATCCTGCAGGTATATACGGGTGTTTCCAATATCAGCGCCGTGAAGATAGAATTTGAGCACGAGATAAAAAAGAAAGACGGCCAGCTTGTCTGCAGGGCAAAGACCGTAACTGTATGCGTGGGAAAGGATTTCAAGCCTAAAGCCATACCCGAAGAGGTCAAGAAGAAGATAGCAGGCGAAAATAGACAGAAATGAAAAAAGGTTTTACCCTGCTGGAATTAATAGTAGTAATCGTTATCCTGGGCATCCTGGCCACCCTGGGTTTTACTCAATATAACAAACAGGTGGAAAGCACCCGCCTTGCCGAAGCTAAGATCGCGATAGGCTCCATGCGTCAATTAGCCACGGAATATTACTGGAAGAATGGCTCGCTGACGGGCATACAGAATGGCGATGTGGGAGCAGATAATACCTGCACTTCCTCCAGCTACTTTCATTACTACCTTGGCAGTGTTTACGCTACTGGCCTTTACTTGATGTCAGCCAGATGTACCAGCGGCGGCAAATCTCCCAATGTGACAAGAGAGTATATCTATAGGGCATTCTTTAAACCGGATACAGGATGCCAGTCCTTCCGCTGCTATTATAGTGACGATACTACTACTTGCTTTGGGATTAGCGATCCTTCGTGCCCGGGGCAATAGGGTTCCGGCACTGCCTACCTATCAGCAAGCAATACTGTTCATTTGGCTAAATATGAGTTTGAGCTGCAATTTTGCTGTTTTTGGGCAAGGGCGCCCGGGAATGCAGAAGGGCTCCTGTGAGCGTAAGTAATTGTGTTATTTATTGTTAGACCCCACCTTGATAATCCCGCGTAAATATGTTATACTTTTATCCCATGTCAGAAAAGTTGGATAAAGATTAATAAACCAGATCAATACGAGGCAGCTCTTTTAAAGAGCTGCCTTTTTTATCTAAAAACGCCGCAGCGGATATGGATAACTTAGAGAAGAATACCATTGGTATTTTAAGACACCCGGGCGCCTTAAGGAAAGACAAGCAGGCCCTGGAAAAGATCAAGCTCCGCTACATACGCAACCGCCGTCTTGTGCACCATTACCTTGATTTTGAGAAGCTAATCACCGGCCTTTCTACCAAATTCATCAATCTTCCCGCCGACAAAATCGACCAGGGCATAAACCAGGCCTTAAAGGCAATAGCCGAGTTCTCCGGAGTTGACCGCAGTTATATATTTATGCTGCAGGATGGCCGCGCTAAGGTTAGCAATATATACGAATGGTGCGCCGAAGGCACAGAGCCTCAAATACATAAATTGCAGGATTTATCGGTAGAGGACTTTCCCTGGATTAAAAGTAAGATTATGGGGCTGGAAAGTGTCTATGTGCCGCGCGTCAGCGATATGCCGCAGGAAGCTGCCGCGGAAAAAGAGATATGCCTGGCCGGCTCGGTCCTTTCCCTTGTTTGCGTGCCTATGGTTTATCAGGGCGCGGTAGTAGGATTCATGGGTTTTGACGCGGTAAAAGCGGAGAAATCCTGGACGCAGGAGAGTATTGACCTGTTAAAGATAGTCAGCGAAATACTCGTGAATGTGATAGAAAGCAAGAAATCGGCTGAAGAGCTGCAGAAATACCGCAGCTGTCTGGAGGAGCTGGTGCAGGAACGCACCGCGGCGTTAGAGCGCGAAATAGCCGAACGCAAACGCATAGAGGAGGAATTACGCAAATATCATGACCACCTGGAAGAGTTGGCTAAAGAGCGCACCCTGGAGTTAGAATTGGAGAATGAAGACCGGGTGAAAGCAGAAGAGGCGTTGCGCGTCAGCGAAGCGCGCTACCGGGCCATAATAGAAGATCAGGTGCATTTTGTCTGTCGGTGGCTGCCTGACGGGACGCTGACATTTATTAATGAGGCCTACTGCCGTTATTTCGGAAAGAAGCGGGATGAATTGATCAATACCAGCTTTATGCCTATGATCCCCGAGGAAGACCGGCAGATAGTAAAGGATAGTATTGCTGCCTTGAACAGGGATAATCCCGCAGGCACCTGCGAGCACAGGGTGATATTGCCGGCTGGCCAGGTGCGCTGGCAACAGTGGACTAACCGGGCCATATTTGATGAGCAGGGCAAGGTCGTTGAATTCCAATCCGTAGGAGATGATATCACCGAGCGCAGATTTACCCGGCAGGCGCTTGAGGATAGCGAGCGCTTTTTATCCAATATATTTTCCAGCATACAGGACGGTATCAGCATTTTGGATACCGATTTGAATATCATACGGGTAAATTCGGTTGTAGAGAAATGGCAGGCGCACGCCATGCCCCTGGTAGGTAAGAAATGTCATAAAGCTTACCATTCCAGCGATCTGCCATGCGCGGGCTGCCCCAGCAGGCAGACCCTGCAGACCGGAAATAGCGCTTATGCGGTTATCCCCAAGTCCGGGCCGGGAGGTAAGACCGTGGGTTGGCTCGAGCTGTATACCTTTCCGCTTATGGATGCCGATACGGGTAAATTAAAAGGGATAATAGAATACACGCATGATATCACCGGGCGTAAAAAATCCGAGGAAGAGAAGGCAGCCCTCGATAAAGAGCTGATGAAGTCTAATAAAAGGCTGAAGCAGTTGACCCTGATGGACCCGCATACCGGCCTTTATAACCACCGTTATCTTCAGGAGATCATTGAAGCGGAATTTGACCGTTCCAGGAGATACGCCCAGCCGCTTTCGGTAATGATGCTGGATATAGATTATTTCAGGTCCATCAACGACGTCTATGGACATAAATTCGGAGACCTGGTGCTTAAGCAGTTCGCCAAGATATTGAAGCGCATGGTGCGCAGGTATGATACGGTAATCCGTTACGGAGGAGAAGAGTTCGTTATCCTGTGTTCCGGCACAGACAGGGCCAATGCATTAAGCCTGGCCAAGAGGATACTGGATGCGATAAATCTTTTTGATTTTGGCAATAAGAAACACAGCGTCAAGCTGAAGCTAAGCATAGCGGTTGTCTCATATAATGAGGACAGGGCGCTGAAAGGAATAAATCTAGTGGAGCTTGCCGACCAGATCCTGTCCCGCGTCAAAGAATCGGGAGGCAACCGCGTTTATTCTTCCCTGGATATCAAAAAAGCAGGGCCCCATTACAAAATAAACAAAAACGGCAACATTAAGTTCCTTAATGAGAAGATAGAAAAATTAAGCCGGCGCGCAAACCAGAGCCTGATGGAAGCTATCTTTGCCTTTGCCAAGACCATAGAGGTCAAAGACCATTACACCGGCGAGCACGTGGAAAGGACCGTAAAGTACGCCACCGGCATAGCCAGGGCTATGAACCTTCCAGAGCGCGATATCGAACTTATCCGCCAGGCCGCAATGCTGCATGACCTGGGCAAGATCGGCATAAGCGAGAAGATCCTGCTTAAGAAAGGCAAGCTCACCAAGCAGGAATTCGCGGAGATAAGAAAACATCCCCAGATAGGCGTGGATATCATCCGGCCGATCCATTTCCTCCATCCTATAATACCTATATTGCTCTATCATCATGAGAGATGGGACGGTAAGGGCTATCCGAACAGTCTTAAAGGGACGGATATACCGGTAGGCGCGCGCATTGTGGCTATCGCCGATGTATATCAGGCCCTGATATCCGACCGCTGTTACCGCAAAGCCTACCCGCAGGAGAAAGCGATAGAGATAATCAGGGAGGAATCCGGAAAGCTCTTTGACCCCGAGATCGTTGACGCATTCCTGAGGATCGTGCACACGGTAGATTAACCCGCCAAAAACATCCAACCAGAGAACAGTTGTCCCCAAGCCAATAAAAGTGTTGACTAATAAAAAAGTTCGTGTTATTTTATACGCTTTAAACGTAAACTCCGTGCATAGCATGGAGTAAACAACCGCTGATCACCAGAGGTAGCGGTTGTTTAGGAGGATTATATAAATGACAGGTATTGATCTTTTGTGGCTGGCACCCGTGGGTTCAATATTGGCTTTAAGCTTTGCCGTTTATCTGGCCGTTTTTATCTTGAGGCACGATGAGGGTAATGACAGGATGCGCGAGATCGCCCGTGCAGTAAGGATAGGCGCAAAGGCCTATCTGAAAAGGCAATATCTGGGCGTAGCGGCTTTCTTTGTCGTGGTATTTTTTCTGCTTTTATTTCTTGCGTTCCGCAAATACCTGGTGATCTTTGTGCCTTTTGCCTTTTTGACCGGGGGTTTCTTCTCGGGCCTCTCGGGTTTTATAGGTATGACCATAGCTACCAAATCTTCCAACCGCACCGCGGCTGCGGCCATGAAAAGCCTTAATTCGGGTCTGCGCGTGGCTTTCTCAAGCGGCGCGGTTATGGGGTTGACCGTAGTAGGATTAGGGCTCCTGGATTTGAGTATCTGGTATTATTTCCTGAACTGGTATTATTCGGCTCATCCTACTCCGCACGGGTTGGATAAAATAGCGGCAATAACCTCAACTATGCTATGTTTCGGTATGGGCGCCAGTTCCCAGGCGCTCTTTGCCAGGGTCGGCGGCGGTATCTTTACCAAGGCCGCGGATGTGGGTGCGGATCTGGTAGGCAAGGTAGAAGCCGGCATACCCGAAGATGACCCCCGTAACCCTGCGGTCATTGCCGATAACGTAGGTGATAATGTAGGCGATGTTGCCGGTATGGGAGCTGACCTTTATGAGTCGTATGTCGGCTCTATCGTGGCTACTTCGGTTTTAGGCGTGGCTGCGGGTTTGGGCGTAGCCGGAGTAACCGTGCCTATGGTTATGGCTGCGGTGGGAGTGGTGGCCTCTATTATAGGAACATTTTTTGTAAGAAGCAAGGAAGAAGCCAGCCAGAAAGTTTTATTGATGGCTTTAAGAAAAGGGATATTCGCCAGCGCTCTCATGGTGGCAATCATATCCTACTTTCTGATTAAGTTTACCCTGGGTGCCGGGCACATGGGGGTTTACTGGTCGGTTCTCTCAGGATTGATCGCCGGAGTGCTTATCGGCCTGAGCACCGAGTTTTATACATCTAGCGGTTTCAAACCCACCCGTTCCATCGCAGATGCCTCTTTGACCGGTCCGGCTACCGTGATCATCGGCGGTATGGCCGTAGGCATGATGTCAACAGCCATCCCCGTGATTGTAGTGGGTATCGCGATATTGACCAGCTATTTTCTGTCCGGGGGCGCTGCGAATTATAATGCCGGCCTTTACGGAGTAGCCATTTCAGCAGTAGGCATGCTTTCTACCCTCGGCATAACTTTAGCTACCGATGCCTACGGCCCGGTTGCGGATAATGCCGGAGGCAATGCCGAGATGTCGCATTTGCCGCCGGAAGTAAGGAAACGCACCGATGCCCTGGATGCCCTGGGCAACACCACTGCGGCAACCGGCAAAGGTTTTGCCATCGGTTCTGCTGCGTTGACTGCCTTGGCTCTGATTGCTGCGTATCGCGATCAGGTTTCTATGTACGGGGTGAATATGGTGCTTTCTTTAATGAACCCCAATGTTCTGGTCGGCCTGTTTATCGGCGGGATGATGCCGTTCCTTTTCTGCTCTATGACCATGCGCGCGGTTGGCCGGGCAGCAGGTAAGATAGTAGTTGAGGTAAGGAGGCAGTTTAAAGAAATAGCCGGGATCATGGAAGGCACAGCCAAGCCGGATTATGCCCGTTGCGTGGATATCGCCACAGCCGCAGCCCAGAAAGAAATGATCGTACCCTCGCTTATGGCGATCATTGTTCCTATCTTAGTGGGGATACTCATAGGTATTGAGGCTGAGGCCGGGCTTCTTACCGGAGCCACCGTATGCGGTTTTGTCCTGGCGGTAATGATGGCTAATTCCGGAGGCGCCTGGGATAATGCCAAGAAATATATAGAAGAGGGGCATTACGGAGGCAAGGGTTCGCCCGCGCATAAGGCAGGAGTAGTGGGTGATACTGTCGGCGATCCCTTCAAAGATACCTCGGGCCCGAGCTTGAATATCCTGATCAAGCTTATGTCAATGGTCTCAATAGTTTTTTCTTCCTTTATCATCCGTAACACCTTCTTCAAATAATTCCAGGTAAATGGGGACGGTTCTATTTTTTTCTCCCCATTAATTCAGAAACGTCCCCATTAATTCTATTTTTTTCTCACCATTAATTCAGACCACCCCTATTAATTTATTTGTTTATATTTTGGCTGTTTAGTGATATGATAGCTTTGCCATGGATGACTTGGAGTTTGTCCAAAGGTGCGTCAATGGGGACAAGCAATCCTGGGATGAATTCATCGATCGGTATTCCCGCCTGGTCTATAATTATATCCACGCCACCCTCGCCTTAAAAGGAAGAGATAAGTTTGACCGCGATAACGTTAACGATCTCTTCCAGGAAATATTTCTCTCATTGGTAAAGGATAATTTCAAAAAATTAAGGAGCTTTAAAGGAAAAAACGGCTGCAGCCTGGCCAGCTGGCTGAGGCAGATAGCCATTAATTACACCATTGATTATCTACGCAGGCTCAAGCCATCCTTGTCCCTAGAGCAGGAAAACGAGCAAGAATTGAGACTAAAAGATGTAATCGCCGATGACAAGATATCGGTCAAAGATATGCTGACGGATGAAGAGAAGTTAGAGCGGCTTAAAGAATGCATTGATAGGCTCAATACCGAGGAACAATATTTTTTAGAGATGTACCTTAATCAAAATCTGGCCCTGGAAGAGATAAAAGATATGCTGGGTATTTCGCGCGGAGCGCTAGATATGCGCAAGAGCCGCATTATTGAAAAACTTAAGGAGTGTTTTAAAGATAAAGGTTTTATGTTAGATTCCTGAAGGTTTTGCGTCTATTATGTTAGGAAAGGACTAGGCTTATGTCCGACAAATTTGAAAAATTAACCGGGGTCGTATATAAAAAATGGAAATCATCCCACAGGCGCAAGTTCTATGAGCATCCTGACGAAGAAGAGTTTGCTTGTTTTATAGAAGGCAGGCTTTCGCCGGCAGAAAGCCTGCAGATGAAAGAGCATTTAATCAGCTGTCCGCATTGCGCAGAGGTTTTTGCAGTCCAGTCCAGAATCAAGTCAACGGGTAATTTAGCAGTGCCGGCTGAACTTATTGCCCGTATCAAAGAGGCCACCGGCAAGCAAGTTTTAACGCCTGCCTTGGAGATAATTTTGCGGTTCAAAGAGAGGGTTTTTGAGCTCATTAAAGCTAGCGGCGATGTCCTGGTAGGCCAAGAGCTTGTGCCTGCGCCGGTATTGCGCAGCCGCCGGATAAAGGATTTTAAAGATGAAATTACTGTCTTAAAAGATTTCCAGGATATACGCGTAGAGATAAAGATAGAAAATAAAGGGGCTGGAGCCTTTGACCTGAGCGTAACGGTAAAGGAAAAACAGTCTTCCAGGCCGCTCAAAGACTTAAGGATTGCGCTTACGAAAAACGACCTGGAATTAGAGTCATATCACAGCGATTTAGGCCGGGTTACTTTTGAACACGTTTTATTGGGTAGATACATTATACAGATATACAGTGCTGAATCTACAATCGCCCACATATTACTGGATATAAAAAAATAATTTGGCTATGAGCGAAGCTGGCCAGGCCTTAGTCCTTGAAATACTGAAGCAGGAAGAGGCCTTAAGTATGAGTGTTTTTGAAAGCAGCCAGCCTGCTTCGACTATAAGGCATTACAGCCGGATCTCCGTCCCCTTCCATGAGATCAGCAGCATCTGCTCAGAGATAACCTCCGTATTGAATAAAGCGAATAAATACGGGCCTTGCGGTCCGGATTTAATTTTGGATTTAAAAAAATCCGGTCAGTTACTCTGGGATCACCTTTTGACCGCAACTGCCAAAAATAAGCTCAAAAATACCCCTAAATGCGAATTGATTTTATTTTTAGATGAAGAGCTGATCAATATACCCTGGGAACTCATCTATGATAGCCAAGAATTCCTTTGTCTTAAGTTTAACCTGGGAAGATTAGTTAGAAGTAGAGAGCAGCCCACTCCCGTAAAATACCGCGGCATAAATACGGCTTTGAAGATGCTGGTTTTAGCCAATCCTACCAATGACTTGAAATCCGCTTACCTGGAAGGCCTGGGTATAAAAAATCAGTTTGAGCGTAAGGCCAAGGAGATAAAAATAGATTTTAAATCCACCAGTATAGATAAATTATATGTAAAGAAGAACCTGCGTGATTACGACATCGTGCATTTTGCCGGGCATTGCGAATATGACGAGAATAATCCCGAAGACACAGGGTGGGTTTTAAGCGACGGTAGATTCAATACCCGGGATATCATCACCATTGGCCAAAGCCTGTCTTTGCCCAGCCTGGTATTTTCCAATTCCTGCC
>JAQTNM010000050.1 GCA_028713875.1 Candidatus Omnitrophota bacterium
AAGATTCTTAGGCAGGACCGTTGAAGTGCTCATTGACGAGAAGTGCCAGGATCATTATCTGGCCAGGACCCAATACGACGCGCCGGAGGTGGACGGCGGCGTCTACGTTAATTCTAAAAGAGAACTTAAACCAGGGGAATTTACGCAAGTTAAGATTTCCGGTACCATGGAATATGACCTGGTAGGCGAGGTGACGGATGAACATTGCTAATCGGTTGACCATATCCAGGATTGTCCTGACTTTTGTATTTATGTTCTTTCTTTTTGTGCACGGGTTATGGGCGAAAGTTGTAGCGCTGTTGATCTTTTTATTCGCGGCTTTATCCGATTTTCTTGACGGCAGGATCGCGCATAAGAAGAATATGGTCACTGATTTCGGAAAACTGATGGACCCTATCGCCGATAAGATACTGGTCTTGGCCGCATTCTCTGCGTTCGTGCAGATGCAGCTGATCGAGGCCTGGATGGTGGTGATCATCATTTTCCGCGAAATACTGATCACGTCTTTAAGGTTATTCGCCCTTAATAAAGGCAAGGTATTATCGGCCACCCGGGCCGGAAAACACAAGACCCTTTCCCAGATGATTGTCATATTCCTCATACTGGTATTTATAGTATCCAAAGAAGTTATGCTGGGGTTCTTTACCTGGAATCCGGCCTGGGAAAAGGCCTTCCGGCAGGGGATCTACCTGATCATGCTTCTGACCGTGGTGCTGACCCTCTATTCAGGATTCTCCTACCTTTGGGAGAACCGGAAAATAATCGCTAAATTCTAGAATATTTTTCCCCTTATGGACATGCGCAAATTTATCGTCAAAACCCTGAGCACTTTTTTTTATGTCGGTTATCTCCCGTTTATACCCGGCACATTTGCCAGTATCGCGGCATTGGGAGTCTTTTTCATTGTTAAAGACAGCCTCCCAGTTTACCTGGGGGTTGTATCCTGTTTATTGGTCCTGGGTTTTCTGACAGCAGGCCAGGCAGAGAAATTTTTCAGGAAAAAAGACCACAGGGCGATAGTCATCGATGAAGTCTGCGGCATGCTTTTGAGCCTGCTATTCATACCTTATGCGCCAAAAATAGCGGTCATCGCCTTTTTTCTTTTCCGGCTTATGGATACGGTCAAGCCGTACCCGGCGGACAGGCTCCAGGGTCTAAAGGGAAGCATCGGCGTGATGAGCGATGACATCGTCGCCGCAATATACACGAATATTATTCTTCAGGCCGTGGTCAGATTTGCTTCTTTCACGATTTCGTAGATGGGTCCTTTGGGGGTGAGCGTGCTTTTAAAGAGGGTGAGTTTATTTACGCTAAATTCATGCACGGAGTCCTTAAAATAATTCTCCGGTTGTTTAAGCCCTGCCGTTAATCTGTCTTTTCCCAGATTCGACCTTATCCTGCCGATGGTAATATGCGATGAAAATGCGCGTTCTTCCTTAGGTATCCCGATTTTTTCTATTTTTTCTTCAAGCGCGCAAGCTAATTCCTCAGCCTCTTTACCGCCGTTGTCAACGCCTGCCCAGATTACCCGCGGGTAATTCATATTCGGAAAAGCGCCTACAGAGGCAAGGCGGATATTAAAAATTTTTTTCTGCCCTGCGATGGTTTCCATGATCGCCTTGACTTTGGATAATTGTTCTTCGTTGACTTCGCCCAGGAATTTCAGGGTAAGGTGGATATTCTCAGGAGCCACCCATCTTACGTCCGCTTTGCAGGCTTTCAATTTTTCCTGTATGCCGTTTAAGGAATCCCTGATTTCATTGGGTAATTCAATAGCGATAAAAGCCCTCATTTTAATGCCCGGTTGAGGCCGAGGTTAAGTATTTCTTAAGCCTTAGCCCCCTCTTTTAATTAGCGTTTTTAATAATTGCAATGCTTTGAGTGCCGCGGATTTTTGTACCTCTTGCCGGGTGCCCTGAAAATGAAATTCCCGGCAGAGCCGCCGGTTTTTGCTGTCTACGGAAATAAAAACCGTGCCTACGGGTTTATAATTTGAGCCTCCGTTTGGCCCGGCTATACCGGTTATGCCTATGCCGAAGTCGGTTTTAGCAAATTTCCTCACCTGCCGGCTCAAGCTTTGCGCGACCTCTTTTGATACCGCCCCCTTATGTAATATAATAGAGGCAGGTATGCCGAGAATTGATGATTTAGCTTTATTGCTATAAGCCACCAGGCCCAAAATGAAATATTCGGAGCTTCCGGATAAGCTGGTAAGAAAATAGGAGACTAAGCCGCCGGTGCAGGATTCGGCAACAGCCAGTGTTTTTTTATTTTTTATCAGGAGTTTATGTGTTTGTTTTATAATAGGTTGCATAATTGCTTATTATAAATCTTTTTAAAACCATTGACAAGCCCATATTTTCTGGTAAAATAATATCAAGATTAATCTTCAGGGCAAGGTGTAAATCCTGACCGGCGGTTAAGCCCGCGAGTGGTTGGATAGTTTTCTTAGGCAACCACAGATCTGGTATATTCCAGAGCCGATGGTTCCGCGAAAGCGGACACCAATCCAACAGGTGGGATTGGGTGAGAGTCCAGATGAGAGAAGATTGATTTCCTTTCGTGCCCGAAGATTCTCTTCGGGCTTATTTTTTGGAGCTAAAAAACATGCTGAATGTTATCCAGGATATCGTTGAAGATTTAAAATCCGGCCGCATGGTCATCGTGGTTGATGACGAGGAGCGGGAAAACGAAGGCGACCTGGTCATGGCCGCTTCCTTTATCAAGCCGCAGGATATTAATTTTATGGCTAAAGAAGGCCGGGGGCTTATTTGTGTGCCTATGGAGGAAGAGAGGCTGAACCAATTAAACCTGCAGCCGATGCTGGATAACCTGCGTTTTTCCCCCCAGAAAGACCCTTATTCCACATCCTGGATGATCTCTGTGGATGCTGCCAAGGGCATAGCTACGGGTATTTCCGCTTATGACCGCAGCCGTACTATTGAAGTTCTGATAAGCCCTCAGTCCCAGCCGCAAGACCTTATCCGCCCCGGGCATATCTTTCCTTTAAAGGCGCTTAAGGGCGGTGTTTTAGTCAGGGCAGGCCATACCGAGGCTACGGTAGACCTGATGCATCTATCCGGGCTTTATCCGGCCGGGGTCATCTGTGAAATTATGAACGATGACGGCACAATGGCACGGCTGCCTCAGCTTATGGAATTTTCCAGGCGCCACAACTTAAAAATATGTTCCATAAAAGATCTTATTGAATACCGCAGGCGTTCGGAGAAGCTGATTGAGAAGATCTCACAGGCCAGCCTTCCCACTGAATTCGGTTCCTATGAGCTGATTTTATACCGGGATATGACGAACAATAAGGTTCATTCCGTGCTTACTATGGGACAGCTTGATAATCAGCCTACGCTTGTGCGCGTGCATTCGGAGTGCCTGACCGGGGACGTATTCGGGTCATTACGCTGCGACTGCGGCAGGCAACTCAAAAAAGCAATGGAGATCATCGGCAAAGAGAAGAAGGGAGTTATCCTTTACATGAACCAGGAAGGCCGGGGCATAGGACTGGCTGATAAGATCAAGGCTTACAGCCTTCAGGATAAAGGCATGGATACGGTAGAAGCCAATGAAGCCCTGGGTTACCAGCCTGACCTGCGCGATTACGGTATCGGCGCGCAGATTCTGTCGGACCTGGGTCTTAAGAATATCCGGTTACTTACGAATAATCCGCGCAAAATCGTAGGATTAGAAGGTTATGGTCTTAAGGTAGTAGAGAGGCTGGCCCTGCAGATTGAACCTACTCCGCAGAATTACAATTACCTTAAGACCAAAAAAGAAAAATTAGGGCACGACCTTATGCTTGATTAAAAAAGGAGGAAGGATGGTTAAGACAATTGAAGGCAATTTGATTGCCAAGGGCAAGAAGTTCAGCATCATTGCTTCGCGCTTCAATGATTTCATTACCAAGGAGCTGGTTTCCGGCTGCATTGACGCTTTAGTGCGGCATGGGGTAGCGGAAAATGATATTACCATAGCCTGGGCCCCTGGCGCGTTTGAAATCCCCACAGTGGCCTTGCGCATGGCAAAATCCAAATCTACGGATGCGGTTATCTGCCTGGGTACGGTCATACGCGGAGCAACCCCGCATTTTGACTATATCGCTTCAGAAGTAGCCAAGGGGGTATCAAAAGTTTCTTTGGATTCGGGATTACCGGTCATTTTCGGCATCATTACCGCCGATACCATTGAACAAGCCATTGAGCGTGCCGGGACAAAGGACGGCAACAAAGGTAAAGACGCGGCAATAAGCGCTATTGAGATGGTAAATCTATTGGACCAGCTTAAATAATCATCCAAAAACCATTACACCTATGCGTAAACGCACATATGCGCGGGAATTAGCCCTGCAGATGCTTTATCAGGTCGATATTACCCATGAACCGCCAGAGGCGGTTTTAAATAATTTTTGGCAGAGCCAGGAAAATCCCATCCAGGAACAGGTAAGGGATTTCAGCGCCGAGATCGTCAAGGGCGTAACCCAGAATTTAGCGATGATAGACGCCAAGATCTCCGAGTATGCCACCAATTGGCAGCTTAAACGCATGGCAGTGGTAGACAGGAATATTCTGCGCTTGAGTTGTTACGAGCTTATATTCCGCCAGGATATTCCTCCGAAAGTATCCATCAACGAGGCGGTGGATCTGGCCAAGAAATATTCGGGGCAAGAAGCAGGCAAGTTCGTTAACGGCGTGCTGGACAGGATAAAGACCGAGGGAAATAAATGAGATACGCGGATTTACATACGCATACTCTCTTTTCCGACGGCACATACACGCCGCAGGGACTTGTTGAAGAAGCGTTGAAACAGGGGCTTGATGCCGTATCTATAACTGACCATGATAATGTTTGCGGGATCGCGCCGGCATTAGAAGCAGCCAAACACAGTGGCCCGGAGGTTATACCTGGGATAGAATTGAGCGCCGAATATAACTGTCGCGAAGTACATATCCTTGGTTATTTTATAGATTACGGATCGCAGAGGCTTGCAAAGGAACTGGCGGTTTTAAAAAATAACCGCATCAGTCGCATACACAAAATAGTGGAAAAGCTGGATGCCAGCGGCATAAAATTGGAGGCGCAAAGCATATTTGATATTGCCGCCAGCGGCACTCCCGGAAGAATGCATGTGGCGCTGGCCATGGTCAAGCAGGGAGCGGCAGGTTCTGTTTATGAGGCCTTTGAAAAATACATCGGAGATAAAGGCCCGGCTTATGTCTGCGGGTTCAGGTTTTCTCCTTTAGAGGCGATCCGCTTGATCAGGGAGTGCGGCGGCGTTGCGGTTCTGGCGCACCCATATCTTATTGATGACGACGAATTGATACCGCAACTTGTCAAAAGCGGGCTGCAGGGCCTGGAGGTATATTATCCTGAACATACCCAGTCAATGGTAAATTTTTATCTAAGTCTGGCCAGGCAGCATAATTTAGCGGTAACCGGAGGTTCGGATTTTCACGGTAAATTGAAGCCGCAGGTAAAGATCGGCTCCATAAAAATACCGTATGAGCTGGTTGAGGAACTGAGGAAATTAAAGGCATGAATATCTACGAGAAATATATGCAGTCGGCTTTGGACCTTGCTTTAAAAGCAAAGGGTAAAACCAGCCCCAATCCTGCGGTGGGAGCAGTGGTAGTAAAGAACGGCAAGATCGTAGGCAGGGGTTACCACAGGAGGTCCGGCCTTGCCCATGCCGAAGTTATCGCGCTGGAGGAAGCAGGCCCCAGGGCTCAGGATGCCACCCTCTATGTTACCTTAGAGCCGTGCACCCATTTTGGTAAAACCCCGCCTTGCGTGCATAAGATAATCGCCAGCGGCGTAAAAGAAGTTATCCTGGGCATGGTCGACCCTAACCCGAAAAATAACGGCAAGGGCATAGAAACATTAAAGAAAAACAAAATAAAAGTCAAAGTCGGATTCCTGGAAGATAAATTACGCAGGCTCAACGAGGTATTTATAAAATATATAACCAGGAGGATGCCTTTTGTCACGGTTAAAGTAGGCCAGTCCCTGGACGGCAGGATCGCTGCCAGAAGCGGGGATTCTAAATGGATAACCTCGGATAGAGCCAGGGCCTACGCCCATAAACTGCGCCGTGAATTTGATGCGGTCATGGTAGGGGTCAATACGATATTAAGGGATAACCCGCGTCTTAATGTCCCTGCCTTGGATAGAAACTTTGTTAAGATCGTAGTGGACAGCCAGTTAAGTACCCCGCAGGAGGCAAATATATTCTCCAAAGAGGCATCCGTCATCATTGTCACTCTGCCTGCGCAACCGGGACAGCAGACAGAGAACCGTAATATCCTTGCCAAAAAGGCGAAGATCCTGGAAGTCAAGGAAAAGGCAGGCCAGGTCAACCTTAGAGATATGCTCAAAAAATTAGCTCATGAGGAAATATCCAATATTCTGGTGGAAGGCGGCGGTACGCTGATCGGCTCCTTATTCGATGAAGGGCTTGTGGACAGGGTCATGTTTTTTATCAGCCCCAAGATTATCGGGGGCAAAGATGCCATCAGCTCGGTCATGGGCCGGGGCGTAAACAGGGTAGAGCGGGCGGTTAAATTAAAAGATGTGAAATTAAAGCGCATCGGAGGCGATTTTATGGTAGAGGGATATGTTCAGCGGTATTATTGAGGAACTGGGACGGGTCAAAAATGTTTCCCGCAGAGGCAACGTCACTTTATTGCAGATAGAGGCGGATAAGGCCTGTTTGGATACCGGGGTGGGCGAGAGCATCAGCGTAAACGGCGCCTGTCTTACGGTAGTCAGGAATGAAAATAAAATTTTAAGCTTTGAGGCGATCCCCGAGACGCTTAAGACCACCAACCTTGGGTTTTTGAGGAACCAGGATAAAGTTAATTTAGAGCGTTCCTTAAAAGCGGGGGACAGGATCTCCGGGCATTTTGTAACCGGCCACGTCGACTGCCTTGGGGTTATCCGCAATAAACATTATAAAGGAGCAAATTTAAGCTTTGAGATTGCCGTGCCTGGGCAATGCATGCGCTATGTCTTGCCTAAAGGCTCTATTTCCGTTGACGGCATCAGCCTGACCGTTGCGGATAAAAGAGGCGCGACTTTATGCGTATACGTAATACCGCATACCCTTAAGAATACAACCCTGGGTTTTAAGGGCCCTTCCGATAAAGTCAACATTGAGTTTGACATCCTGGCTAAGAAGACAAGCGCAGCCGCGTAAGCATTGTCATATCTTCCTTGAGGCCTGCTTCGCCTATCTTAATTTCTAAATATTGCCAATCTTTCCGATTTCTGATATACTAACAACGATTTACGGGGCGTGGCTCAGTTTGGCTAGAGCGCAGCGTTCGGGACGCTGAGGTCACAGGTTCAAGTCCTGTCGCCCCGACCAAATCATAGTTTGCGTATTCGCCTGGGTATAAACCACAATTTTTTGGCTGTTTTTTCGCCGAAGGTTTCGTTATCACAGGACTTTCCTTTTCGTAGAAATATTCTGTATAAAGCCCCGGACACTGATTAAACTTTTTACTCCCGCAAGCGTCCCCCATGATAAAAGAGCGTTTTACTATATAAAATGGGAAGAACGTCTTTAAAACTGTATTTGCTGTCAAAAAGATTATTGGATATCGCGGTATCAATGGTATGCATGATTTTTCTTTTTCCGGTATTTTTGGTGATCTCTGTTTTAATCTGGCTTGATTCTTCCGGGCCGCCCATTTTTCTTCAACAAAGAGTGGGCAGGAACGGCGCATTATTTATGCTATATAAGTTCAGGACGATGAGGAAAGAAACCCCGGCATATATGCCTAAGCCTAAGGGTTACGATCCGAGGGTCACCGGGATCGGGCAATTTTTAAGAAATACGGGGCTGGATGAACTGCCGCAGCTATTCAATGTGCTTAAGGGGGAAATGTCGCTTGTCGGCCCTCGGCCGGAAATGCCTTTTATTGTCGCAGGATACCGAGAAAGGGAAAAACAGAGATTAAAAGTCAAGCCGGGCATAACCGGCTCATGGCAATTAAGCGGCAAGACCGATTTACCCATCCATTATAATCTGGAATACGACCTCGCTTATATTAAAGACCGTTCTTTATTTTTAGATTTAAGAATATTATTTGAAACGTTGAAATGGTTTTTGCGGAATAAAACAGAGATTTGTCGTAATTTTTTTAGCAATTTCAGAGACGGCCCGCTTAAGAAAGGCTAGTTCCCGCGATACAATTTTTCATAGAGATCCGCGGCCTTATCCCACGAATAATTCTTTTTTACGTGTTCTGCCGCCTTTGATTTACAGGCATCTACTATGCCGGGGTTGTTAATTAAAAATTCCATTTTTTTCAGCAGGCCCCGGTCTTTTTCTTCTCCGTCATAACTGAATCCGCAGGCGCCTATCACTTCTAAATTCGCAGCCGTGCCGTTTACTAAAACACAGTTTCTCAATCCCATGGCATCCAATATGGCAGGATGGGTGCCGCTGGCTTCCGTTGTTTCCACGGCCATATAGGCATGGGA
>JAQTNM010000051.1 GCA_028713875.1 Candidatus Omnitrophota bacterium
AAAGTGGGGGATTGACTTGTCCGCTGCTGCCTTTACGTCATCCGGGTCAGCTACTACCCTGGTCCCGGAATCTTTCAAGTGATAGGCAAATTTTATAAAGTCATCCTTGGAGTCGAAGGTCTCGGAAGCCATATCCAGATAGAACTTTAATCTGAATTCGCCTTTCTTTACCCTGCTGCTCAAAGTACCTATCGACTTTTCGTCAATAAAAATAAATTTTAACTTGCGCGCCTGGCATTCCGATTTGATGGCACTGACGAAAAAGTCGTTTTCTTCTCCCGGCACCGGCCAACCTATGCCAAAATCAAACATTTCCATATCGCATCCCCCCGAAATTTATTATATCACAACTAATTTTATTACAAATAAAAACCTTCGGATCTTACTTATTTACTCTCTTCGCCCGCCTTCTTGATGCAAAGAGGAATAAAAAAGGCTATGGCTCTTTATTCCAACCATAGCCCTCAAGCTATCCCGGCGCTTTATCTGGCGGCCTTCTTATGCCTATCAGAAGACAAAGCGAACTTCTGACTGCGTTATAAACATTGTTAATCTTTGCGTATACACATCAGCAAACCTATGAAGAAACCAATCGCCAGGCTGACAAAAATAGTAATGGCAGAACTGCTCTTAAAAGACCACGCAAGAAATTTTATCTGTAGAATCTCATAATTCTGCGCAGTGAAAACAATTAATAACAACAGGATTATTACGATAAGAATCCATTTCCAAGTCATCTTCTTTCCTCCTTAAATGGAGCCCCCCTCTCTCTCCGGACTAAAGTCCGGCGTTCCCCGAGGCGGGATACTTGATCACCTTTGCCCTAAAGCCGCACACTGAATTATATAGAGAAACCACGGCATGATTTTGTTTTTTTAGCTTCTAATGAAATAACTTAAATGCACCTTGCCCCGGAGGGCCCTCCCGGAGCTCAGCCGCTAATTCTGAAAATCCCCGGTCCGGTCATCAATATTCTGTGAGCGCGTTTTATCCAGCGGGATAGCGATAACCTTAGCGCCGTCAAAGTTCAATTTGCCCAGGTCTACCATCCGCATCTGGCGGTTGTATTCTGTCCACCAGTAATAGCGTTTATTTTTTATATCTCCGATTACGGTCCAGGCGGTGAGGTTAAGCACGTGTTTATCAGGGGCTTGTTCTTCGCGCACAAAGCCCTTGGGATAATTGAAATTATCCAAAATGCGGGAGGCCTGGTTGATAGCCACATCGGCATCTGCCATCGGCAGCGACGTGTGGGTATAAAAGAAAGCGCGCACAAAACGGGACGGCCCGGAATAATCTCCCGGCAGTCCGGTCATACCGGCTCCCATGCCAAACGGAGTAAAATTAACCCCGTCAACCGTGTAAGTCCCGGGTCCGGGCGCTAAGGGCGTGAGATTCGTATAATTACGCAAATTCAAAAGGTGCCAGTAATAAGGCGGAGAATTGGTCATCACCCCGATCGTATTGTCATAGATGTTGAGCTTGCCGTCAACATACTCTATGACAATTGAATCTCCCGCATTATCAGTGACCACGAAGTGCAAAGGGGTCGGGGCGCCGAAAGCCTTGGCAATATCTTTATTATCAACAACGCGCAAGTTTGGAAGCGCGGCCTTAACCTCATCAACTGTGCCGAACTCTCCAAGAATATAGCTTATCAACTCGGCAGCGTTAAGCGTGGATGACTCTTTGCCTTCCTCAATAGTTTGATATTCGGTAAAACCGGGCATATATAATCCGCCCACGGTTAAACCGGTTTCATTCATGCCGTCCAGATAATAGGACAGATCAAGAGCGTTTATGGCCACGAAACCGTATTTGCTCTTCCAGCTCATGCCCTGTTTGCCGTTATCCAGATTAGAAGTGTTAAGAAAATTTCGCGGCACCAGAACTAAGTTCGATTTAAGGTCAAAGACCCCCCATTCGCAGGTGCGGCCGTAAACAGGGCTGTTGTCTTCGGCCTTTAGAATGAAGCTGGTGCAGGCCTCGGCAGAAACGGTCAACGCCGATGCCAGGAACGCGATGCCCAGGAAAAAAACAAGTGGTTTTTTCATACTCTCTTTACTACCTCCTCTTGGACCTTTTAAGACGCTTTTGCGACCCTCTTTGAGCCTTTTATAAAAAACGGTATTGCGCTAAAGAGCACCGTTCCGCCGCTTACCAAAAGCACATACATAGCGGGATTACCCACCGGCAGCTGCGAAGGCGGAAAGAAAGCGACAATAAAAGAAAAAACAACCCCGGCTAACCCTAAGAGCCCCATAAACCACATACCGTTCATCCCCCCCGGGACACGAAATCTCCTGGGCATATCCGGCCGCTTATAGCGCAGGCGGATCCCGGCGGCGTACATAAAGATATACATGATTAAATACAACGTGACTGTCATAGCGCTTATAAGAAAAAATGCCACGCTGACATTCTTAACAATAAAATATATAAAAGATAATAATGTAACGATGCCTGCCTGGACCAGAAGGATGTTGGATTGGGAACCTTGCTGGTTAGTTTTGGCCATGAAGGCAGGTAGCAGCCCGTCTTTGGCGGTCTGCAGCAGGCCGCGGCTGGGGCCGATGATCCAGGAGGTTACGCTGGCCAGGGCTCCGAACATTACCAAAATACCCACCACCGGGATACACCAGGACATATTCATCTGGCTGAATGCCTTTTGAAAGGTCTGGATAAGGCCCGATTCCACATTAATGTCGTTGTACGGCATTATGGCAGCTACGGCAAATGCGCCCAGGGTAAAAATGACGAAAACGATCACGGAAGTAAGCAACAGCGCCAGCGGATACTGGATTTGGGGCCGGGACATCCGGTTAGCATGGACGGCATGCACCTCTACTCCTGCAAAAAGCAAGACCACCCCCGCTAAAAAAGCAATATTGCTTAAACCCGTGATATGCGGAAATATCCGCGGATGCACATGATTATTTACTACCGAATCAAGGGCGCCTTGCGAGGCCGGCAGATGCGCAAACCCGAGAGGATGGCCCTGCATCCACCAGATAACCGCCAAAACTACCAGGACCAACGCCGGTAAAATTGTGCCCACCAGGAATCCGTAACTGGTAACGCGGGTGATCGAGCTGCTGTCGCGCACAGAAAGCCAGGTTGCCAGCCAATAAAACACTATACAAAACAGCCCCGTGTATATACCGTTAGATGCCAAGTGGCCTGCGCCTATGACATAAGCAAAAGTGGCGGCGGCAAAAGCCAGGGGCGTAGGATACCAGACCACGTTTTGCACCCACTGCAGCCAGATCGCGACAAACCCGCAACGCTCGCCAAATGCCTCCTTGACCCAGGTATATACCCCGCCTTCCTGCTCGCCGAACATCCCGCCGAGCTCCGCGGCTACCAGCGCACCCGGGATCAAAAACATGACTGTAGCAAATCCGATATAGAAAAATAAAGTGAACTCTTCTTTGGCGATCATAGGCAGGCCGCGCAAGCTCATTATGGCGGCAGAGGTCATCATCGCCATGGCAAAAATGCTCATCGATACTGTCTTTGGCTTTGTCATTATTACCTCCTCTTCCCCCCGGTTTAACTATGTTTAAACCCGCCCGCCTCTTTTTCCGTCAGGGACTTAGCCGGCGGATGCTTGCCAAAATGCTCCAGGCACCGGCTTATATCATCCAGTAATAACGATGCCAGGTCGCGGCTAAAACCCCGGCGGACCAATATCCGCTGCACTGCCAGGTCCTGCCTGTTCGCAGGCATGGTATATGCGGGGACGAGCCAGCCGTGGGTGCGCAGCCGGTCGGCAATGTCAAAAAGAGTAAAACCTTGCGCCTGGGCATCTTTGAGTTTCCAGCAAAGGGCGGGTATCCCTCCCTTGCCGTTATAAATGATTTCAAAGGGCCCCATCTTAGCGAGCTCTTCGGAAAGATAAACCGCCACATCCTGGCAGGCCTTTTGTATCTTATGATAACCTTCCCTGCCCAGCCGCAGAAAATTATAATACTGCGCGATGATCTCGCCTCCGGGCCGCGAAAAGTTTAAAGCGAAGGTAGGCATATTACCGCCGAGATAATTGACGTTAAAAATAAGCTCTTCGGCCAGGTCCTCTTTATCCCTCCAGACCACCCAGCCCACGCCCAAAGGCGCCAGGCCGAATTTATGCCCCGAGGCATTAATGGACTTTACGCGCTTGAGGCGAAAATCCCAAACCAGCTCCGGGGAAAGGAACGGCGCTAAAAAACCTCCGCTTGCTCCATCCACATGAATGGGAATATCCAGGCCTGTTTTTTTCTGCAAGCCGTCCAGCGCCTCAGCCACCTCCTTAACCGGCTCATACTGTCCGGTAAAGGTAACTCCTAAGGTCGGGACAACGCCGATGGTATTTTCATCGCAGCGTTTTAACGCCTCTTCGGCATTCATCAAAAAACGGTTTCCCTCCATCGGGATCTCGCGTATCTCCACGTCCCAATAACGGCAGAACTTATGCCAGCAGATCTGTACCGGGCCGGTAACCAGATTCGGCTTATCCGCGCTCTTTCCCTGGCTAATGCGTTTTTTGCGCCAGCCCCATTTTAATGCCAGGCCCCCCAGCATCGCCGCCTCGCTTGAGCCGGTTGTAGAACAACCTATCGTATCGGTAGACTCCGGGGAAGTCCACAGCTCGGCTAATAAATGCACGCAGCGGCATTCGATCTCGGCAGCCTGGGGATATTCATCCTTATCGATCATGTTCTTGTCCACGCATTCGGACATCAACTGCTGGACTTCCGGCTCAACCCAGGTAGTGCAAAATGTCGCCAGGTTCTGCCGGGAATTGCCGTCGAGCATCAGTTCGTCATGGACAACGTGGTATGCAGTTGAGGCGGACATTTCTTTCTGCGGCATCTTGTACCTGGGCAATGTCCGGCCAAACTCTGCCGAGCCGTAGATCGGGTCCAATAATTCCTTACTGTCTTTAATTGCGCGGGTTTTTTTGCGGCTATGTAACATAATGATCAACCTCCTTTGGCATGTTTTTCCCTGGCCATCTTTAAGAAATTAACCAGATACGGACCGGCCTGATTATAGGGAACCTGTATCTCGGCATGGAACTGCTCGCCATAAATCAAGCGGGAAGTATTTTTTACGGCCTGTATGTAATCGGATTGGGCTAAAACCTGGAACCCTTCGGGAAGATAACCTATGGCCCATCCGTGTATTTCGGCGGCGACAAACGGGTCGGGTATGCCTTTAAAAACCGGGTCTTTACTGATGATTTTTATTTCCTGGCGCGCCTTTGACTTTTCCATGCTGGATATATCCGGCCAGCCCATGCTCCGGGCATAGGTAAATCCGTATGCCATTGCCAGCTGCTGATGGCCGCAGCAGATGCCCAGTATCGGTATATCGCTCTTCCTGATAATTTCATATTCTCCGTTAAATTCGAACATCGGCATATTGGGATAATCCGCGTTATTACCGCTTAAGATGATCGCAACCGGTTTATTCTTTAATTGCCCGAGCATGGACAGGGATACTTCGTAATTGGGCACGGTCAGGGTTTTAAGCCCCAGGCCCAAACTTTCAACTTTCCGGGCCAATTCCGTAAAAGTAAAACCGTTCATCTGGTTGCCTACGATCAGCACATAATCTCCCCCGGGGGGATCCGGGACTTTCGGCATTCCCGGAGAATACAAAATGATCGCATTAATCTGAGGGGCATAACCCCACCAATCCTTGATCAATAACCTGACATACCGCGATTTAACCGGCGCTATATCAATTATGTTCCTGTAGGTATCATTATTATTTATGGCCGCGCCTTTGATATCTCTCCATTCTTGCCCGTCAGCGCTTGACTGCCAGACAAAATCCTTAAGCCATCCGTCGCCGGTAGCGTCCGTATTTGAAAGCATCCATATCCTGGCGATCTGCGTCTCTTTTCCTAAATCAAACTTTACCCACTGCGCAGGCGCGCCGGGAGGAGTTGATTGCCAAAAACTGACCTGGCCCGGGTCATCAATATCGGTAATATTCTTAAGGTTGCTCCCGCTTTATACCTCAACGCTTTTCACGGAGATCCTGGTTAAGCCCATAAACTTATCGTCAAATCCGGTATTTACGTAGAAGCGCGATTTTGCCCAGGGGCCGGTATTGCCTGCCGAATCCGTTGCCCGGACGCGCCAATAGTATCTTGTGTTATCAATCAATAAATCATTTTTATCAACCAGCTTACCGGTAATATACTTGCCGCCTTCCGGGACATGCGCGTACTGAACCAGGTTTTTACTGTTGAAGGTTTCCGCTGTGTCCAGCTGAATAGTATAGGTCCTTTTGCCTATACCGCCCTTGGCATTAAAAAAAGACAGCAGGGGCTGCCTGTTAGTAGCGATAATATCCCGGGTCGGATTATTGGTAAGGCTGGGCGCGCTAAGATCGGCTGCTTTAGGGCTGCAGGAAGTCAATAAGAACAGGGCCGCAAAACCTGCCAGCCAGGCCGGAACTCCCCCGGCTTGCTTGTTTAACTTTATTTTCATTACCGGCCTCCTTATAAAATCCTGTTGTAAAATGCTTTAAAAATCCGGGCTAAAAACTAAAACTGGCTTCCGCGCCCAAAACTAAAGCATTATCTATATTATGCCGGCCATCAGGATTGAAAACGTACTGGATGTCCGGAGTGATATAACACCACGGGCTGACCTGGAACCGGTGATTAAGCTCAAGCACCGTCTCAGCGTCCTGGCCGGCCAGATCATCGCTGAAATTGCCGTAGATAACACAAAAAGCAGTAACATCGCGATCGCGGTTAGGAACCAACCCCTGATACACCAACCCTGCGGCTAACTGGTATGTCTGAGCGTTGATTTTTTCCTGCGGAGCCAGATATGTCGACCACCAGGCAGTCAAGCCCTTTGGCCGGTCTGCGGCTGCGGTGATCCGCGGATAGTACGGATACTTGACGCGCTCGGAATACCCGGCTTGCGAACTTAAATGCGCCGGCCCGGTAAACTCCGGCCAATCGCCGCGATAAATCATCTGGTCAATTATAAAATAAAGCCCGTAATTGCCCCTGCGGGTCCTGGTCGGATCAGCCAGATAGCTGAACTTGCTGCTCTCGTAGTAGCCTCCGAAAGTAGCGCTTCCGGGAAGACCGCCTTCTTTACCCTGGTCGTGCTTGTAGGTTAACTGGCCGACCGCCAAACAGTCGTGATCGGTATTAAAACTGAAATCCAGGCCGTGCCTGCCCGGGTCCTTGATCTTGGGGTTAGCATCATAGACACCTGCGACAAACTGCCATTGCTTATCAGGCTCATACGTTGCCCGCGCCCCCCATGCCGCCACTTGAAAATGAGGAAAAAAGACATTGCCTGACATAGAAATGATATTGCTATTGATGGCGCTTACATAGTATTGCCACAAAGGGGATGTGGCAAAGACGTCTCCGGCAAAAAGACGTCCGAATTCTAAAACTACCCTTTCCTCCGCCAGCGTCAGCGAAAGGTCTAACTCGCCAGAATAGTAATCGCCGGGAGCATAGATCTCCTGCACGCCGTAGAAATTGCCGATCTCATTAGAAAGATTCCTGCCTGACGCCACGTAATTGCTCAACGTCAAAGCCCAGCCCTCCAAAGAAACGAGCTTTTCAAAATCTAATGCAGCTGCTACCTGCAGGAAACCGGCGTATGTGGCGCCCTGCCTGCTGCCTCCGGAGGGATTACCGGCAATATCCGTGGTAAAATTTGCCGAGAGGGTTACGCCTTTGTCTGCAAGGCTGCTGCGCAAACCGCCCCAATTCCCCGTGAGAGTCCGCTGGCCCAGCCAGGAATCAAACCATGAATTTTGCGGGACGCAGGCACTTTCCGCTGTAGCGGCGTAAACTGATGCAGCCGCTAATATAAGGCTTATGACACAAAAAAGAGCAGCTACTTGTCTTTTAAAGTGCCGCTCTTTAATTTTTATTTGAGCTTTAGTTTTCTGGGTCATCTCTAAGCAGTATTTTACTGCGGAAATTGCCTGTTTTCAACCTAAAATCTGACTTTACTCAACCCATTCTGCGGCTATTATAGCACTGATAGATAATAAAAAATCCCCGACGCAGACAAGCCGTCGGGGATATGTTGTAATTTATCTGCCCCCTCAGTAAGTTATGGTGAGGAGATTCAAACTGATCTTTAATCCTTCCCAGGGGGATATTTTACTTCTTAACCTCCAGGGATTTAATATATTTGTAATAGTCGCTGTCGGTGGTCAGGATCACCGTAGATTTCCCGTCAATGGTATGTTTGTAGGTTTCCAGTGTCTTCATAAAAGAATAAAAATCGGGATTCTGGCTGTACGCGGCAGCGTATATATTGATCGCCTCGGCGTCCGCCTTGCCGGTAATGATCTGCGCCTGGCGGTAGGCCTCCGAAGGAATGGCCTTTAATTCTTTGGCTACCTGGCCCTCTATCTCGGCGGATTTGCCCTGGCCTTCGGAGCGGTATTTCTCCGCGGCGCGCTTTCTTTCGGCGATCATGCGGTCATAGACTTTGTTACGCAC
>JAQTNM010000052.1 GCA_028713875.1 Candidatus Omnitrophota bacterium
CTGGATAATGACGGCAACAGGAGGAATTGCAGTTTGGCCCTGACCTAAGACTGGAGGAATAACCAACTGATAAACGCCTTCAGCCTTAAGGTCAACCAGGTTATCTGCCTCTATATGCCCCCCCTGCAAGACGTTAGCTGCCTGGATATAAATATTGCCGGTATAAGGAACGGTTTCCAGGCCTTTGCCGGTTATATCGCCCTTATTGATTAAATCGCCATCTTTTATATTAAGCCTGATTTCTCCTGCCTCAATCTTGCCGGTATTGATCACCGGAGCGCCTTCCGCAACCAGCTCTATTACTCCGTTACGGTTAACCAGGGAATTGGCCTGGATTATCCCGCTGTTGTTAATCGCGTAATCGAAAACATGGTTAAGGACTTTGGCGGCTAAAATTACTTTGCCCCCCGGATTAAGTATTGTGCCGCTATTTTGAACGGCCGAGTCTAATTTTTTGCCGCCAAAGTCATAGATTTCCTCTTTCACGGGTTCATCAATGACTACGGATATCATGCCTGCCGTATCCAGGTTAAGTGTCATCTTTTCCCCTGCTGCTAAAACCACCGCACCCAGGGTTACTTCAATCGTGCCTCTATTGGCTACCGCAGAACCCAGCAAAGCTACCTTGCCGCCCTCCCTTATTTTTATGTAGCCGTTGTTGATCACGGATTTACCTGCTTTATCCACCCACTTGCTGAAAATATAGTTTCCCGAAAGAAAATCCATATTGGATATGTTCAAAGTAGAAGCAATGAACCCGGCGGCATTGATATTTGCGTTGGGGCCGATGACTATGCCGTTAGGGTTGATAAGGTAAATTATACCGTTGGCGCTAAGCGTGCCCAGTATATTTGAGGGGTCTTGCCCTAAAACGCGGTTTAACACAGAAGAAGTTGCCTGAGGCTGATAGAAATAAACATATTCTCCCGGGCCGATACTAAAACTGCTGTAATCAATGATTGCTTTGTCGGAAGGAGTGGTGATCTTTAAGGTATTTGCCGTGGAGCGGTCAAAGGTGGCGCTGCCCTCAACTACGCTTTCGCCTTCCGGTAGCGCCCAGGCAACGGTAAGTACCGCCATGAATAAACTCATGATTATCATCATGGTGGCTATCCCAACTCCCCTTAAAACCGTTGCCTTTTTCATCTCTGGCTCCCCCTCTCTTTCTCTTTGTATTTAGATGCTCCGAGGGGCGAAAGGTTTCGGGTTTTTTTAATGTTTTTGTTGAAGCTTTCGGGAAAGAAAAGACTAAGGGAATGAAAGGGTTAGAAATCTTTGGAGACCTGCACCCAGGTATGCAGATGATCGCTGTCAGAGGGAGTGTTATCCAAAGGCCAGCCAAGGTCAACGCGCAGAGAAAAATCTTCAGGCAAGGTAAAACGCAGCCCGCAGCCGGCAGACCGCAAGGTGCGGTTCTTAGCTTCGGTAGACTGCGGCCTTCTTAAACGACTGGTAGCCCAGTCATAAAATACGGCAAGGCGCAGGGCATCATAGAAATTGGCCTTGGAAAAAGGAACCGCCAGTTTTTTGGGGATAAAATAAACGGGAAAGGACCATTCAAAAGAAGTATAGTAGCCGCTATCTCCTACTGCCTCGGCAGGCCCATAACCGCGCACATTGGCAATGCCGCCGATCTGGAATTGCTCGGCTGAGGTCAATACGTAAGGAGAGATCTGCACCTGGTTCTTCCATAACAAGGTTGAGGAGAACGGCAGTTTCTGCAAACGCAGCAAATTAACGGTATTCTTGACGAAATTACCTCCTGCGCCGCTGCGGCTGGCCGTAGTAGTGTCCGAGGCTTTTTTTAGACCGCCCATTATATCGGGTATGCCTATATCAACCTCTGCGCTCAAAAGCGTGCGGCCGCCAAAATCATCGCTCCAGTCCATGTCTAAACCGACTTTACCTATGCGCAGGTTATCCTGGCTGGATACTGTCTGTAATTGGTAGTTTGTAATGTCCTTGTAATCAAACCCGAGGTTAAGGTTAAGGTCTAAATTCTCGGTGTTAACCAGGGCATTGGTGGCATATATGCCGTATATCTGGGCTTTACCGTGCACGTCCTGGTCTTCAAATTCCTGGCCCAGCTTTGCCCGGGATAAGAGGCCAAATGCGCCTACCTGCCAGCCGGCCTTCAAAGGCAGGGAATAACGCACGCTCTTCAAAAAATACCTGCCTGCCTGCGCAAACTGATATTGGAAATTCAGGACATCGTCAAAACCCAGAAGGTTGTTGTCGGTAAAGGTGGCGCTGTATCTTTGCTTGTCTATGTAACGCGAACCGTAATTATCGCCGCTTAGCCCTATGTGTATGGGCAGCCGGTCTTTTACTTCCAGGATCAGGTCGGTCTCACCAGGAGCTTTTCCCGGAATAAGCACTGCGCGCGCCAGGCGGTCAGGGCTCTGGTTTATCTTAATTAAGTCCCGCCTTAACGTATTGTAATTAAAATACTCTCCTTTTTTCAGAGTAAGCTTGGCCAGCAGCAATCTGGTTTTAAAATAGCGGTTGCCTTTGACCTGGACATCCCCCATCCTGCCCTGGATCACCCGGATCTCCAGGATCCCTTCCTCTATTTTTTGCGGCGGCAGGTACGCCCTGGAAGTGATAAAACCCCTTTGCCTGTAAACGTCGGTGATCAGATCGGCAACCTTCTGCATATCCCCCAGGGTAAGCTCTTTATTCTTAAAAGGCGAAATTATCTCCTGGATTTTCTCCTCCGAAATTAAAGTCGCGCCTGCAACTTCTATATTCTTGATAAGGACCTTTTCCGTAGATTCAGCGGCAGGGGCCGGTTGAGGAGGCAGCTGTTCTTCGATCTGCGGTTTCTGCTTTTCCTGCTCTATGCGCCGTATAAGCGACTTCTCCTGCCTTTGGAGCTGCTCTGTCCTTTCCTGGCTGCTCATGCTGGGGGGCTCGGCAGCCAAAGAAAATGAAAGAAGGCAGAAGCAGGATAGGAAAGAAAAAAATGATGCGCTTAATTTTGCAGTCATATAGGTTATTCTAAAACAAAAAACCGGATTGTCAATGCGCTTTTTCAATGACATCAATCTCCAGTTTGCCTCTATTAACTCGCACGGACACTTTGGCAGGCTGGTCTTCTAAACCTTCTTTATGGTAGGCGGCCTTAATTACTTGCTGGACTGTTTCGGTTTCACCCTGTAAAAACCAGTGCCCCTGATAGAGAGAAACGATTTCCTGTATTTGTCCTTGCCCAAGCGAGGAAGCCCCTTTTAGTGTAACTTTTTTGATAAACACCTTCCTGTCCCTATAGATCTTTTCTTCCAGGCCCTTCTCTTTAGCCAGGGCTTCCTGCTCTCTCTCTATCTGGCTTGCCGAAGGAGTTGTTTCGGCAAATCCCAAATATGAAAAACCCAGAAAAACAGCAGCAAATATTATCGTTTTAAACATTTAAAATATTCCCAGAATATTATGGTCAGCGTCACCATGCTGAAGCCGAATAAAAAATCCTCAAGCGGTATGCTCCCCAAACGCAACCCCAGGAAATAACGCGGGTTGTAGATAACAGTGCTGGTGCCGGTAAGGTAACCGTTGACCAGTAATTTAAAAAATAAAATCACAAAAAGGAACAAATAGAATTCTCTTTTACTCAATACTCTTACGCCTGTAATTCTGTCCACAAGGATTGCTGCGAAAACCGAAATAACGGCAATGACGGTATATTCCTTCATTTCAGGCTGGACTTGATATACTTAATAGCTTCCCAGGTGAATATGCAGCAGAACGGTATGACCACGAAAAAAAGGGCTTCCTCTATGGGCAGATTGATAATCTTGACGCCCCATACACCCCTGGGATTGAAATACCAATGTCCGCGATAGGTAGCAAAAACATCCCAGGAACCGAATATAACCACAATGAGGAATATGCTGCAAAGGAGGCTGCGCCAGTTGCGGTAGAATTTTAACGCAGGCCAGAAACTCAAGATAAAAGGGAAAATCCCGGAAATGACCAGGAGTGTCATGTATTTTGACATGGTAACCATTTACGGATAACACCACGGTAAAGCTGCCATTACTACATCATCCCAACAAAAACAAGATGAGCTAAAGGTAGGGCCCGTTACGTCGTTGATAAGCGAGTACCCGTTCCCGGTTATATTCGGCGGCTTCCCCCCGGCACTGCATCTGTAAGCACGGGCCTGATATGTCGTGGAAGTCGTGGCATGGAGGCTATATCTAAAATAGGAAGAACTTACACATGAAGAAGGCATTTGATCAGCGCCTGTCCCTATTCCTATATCGGCCGCAGTCATTGCCGCGAAGGAGTTATTCTCCATCCAGTAACTAATTGCATATTTGCGTATTTTGCCAAAATTGACGACTGCTTCCGCTATGCGGCCCTTCTCTACTATTCTTGTATATTGCGTATAGCCTAAGGTAGCAAGGATGCCTAGGATTACGATGACGACAATTAACTCTAAGAGAGTGAAACCTTTTTTCATCCTTATTTAAATCTCCCGGACTCTATTTTATGCCCTACCCTGTTTTTGTCAAGGGGTTTACGCAAAGGCTTGTATTCATTATGCTTTAGTTATAAAATAGGGGCATGGAAAAATCAGGTTTCAGGCTGGCTGAGGCCATCACTAAAAAATACGCCAAGACATTCTATTTTGCCTCCAGGTTCTTGAAAAAAGAAAAAAGAAATGCCGCATATGCAATATACGCCATATGCAGGTTAAGCGATGAGGCCGTAGATGGAGCTAAAAATACTTCATTTGCGCACAGGCTGGCAGAAATTCAGAAGAATATAGATGCGGCCTACGGCTCGGCTGAATTAAATTCCCCCCTACTGGCGGCATTCAGACAGACTGTAGCTGAATACCAAATACCCCGGGAATATTTTACAGAACTTATTTCGGGTATGCATATGGATTTAGAAAAAAACCGATATGCAGACTTCAATCAGCTATATGATTATTGTTACAAGGTAGCGGGAGTGGTCGGCCTGATCATGCTGCAGGTATTCGGCTGCTCTTGCCCTGCGGCAAAAGAATATGCGGTAAAGCTCGGCATAGCCATGCAGTTGACCAATATACTCAGGGACATAAAGGAAGACTTCGGGCGCGGCCGGATCTATCTGCCCCTGGATGAAACGGAGCGCTTTGGCGTTACCGAAAGCGACTTATCGGCTCACAATGTAAGTGATAATTTCAAAGCGCTGCTGAAATTCCAGATACAAAGAGCGCAAGATTACTACCAGGGCTCAAAAGCCGGAATAAAATTACTAGCCGGCGCAGATTCCCGTTTTGTGGCTTCTATTATGGCAA
Source organism: Candidatus Omnitrophota bacterium (assembly GCA_028713875.1). GTDB lineage: Bacteria > Omnitrophota > Gorgyraeia > Gygaellales > Profunditerraquicolaceae > JAQTNM01. The sequence goes on from JAQTNM010000052.1 coordinate 5,288, forward strand.
ACATATATTCGGGGATCCTGACGGAAATAGAAAAGAATGATTACGACGTTTTTTCCAGGCGGGCGCAGCTAAACAATGCGAGGAAATGCGTTATTGCCTTAAAGACGCTCTTACAGGCCTGATTCAGGAGCGCTGGATCATATCCGCGACTATCTTTGAACTTGCAATCACAACCGGCAAACCCCCTCCCGGCTGGGTGCTTGCTCCCGCAAAATACAGGCCTTTAATCTTACGGTCAAAATTGGCAGGCCGCAAAAAAGCGCTCTGCATCAAATTATGCGCCAGGCCGAAAGTCGCCGCGTATTTTATATTGTAGCGGCTGATAAAATCCTGCGGGTAAAACCTGTGCTCTGTTTCGACCAAATCTTCAATATCAGCCCCCAATACCCTGTTTATCCTGTCAAATACCGTTCTTCTTAGCCTGTCCTCTTTCCGAAACAGGTCTTCCTGCGGGCGGGTTAAGTTTGGTACCGGCACCAGGATATAAAATATCTCTTTGCCTTGCGGCGCCAAAGACGCGTCCGTTACTGTAGGCACGTGCACATAAAATGAAGGGTCTTCGGGAATAACATTTTCATGGAATATCTGGCTCAGGTTCTTCTTAAGATCAGCGCTAAAGAATAAATTATGATGCGCAAAACCCTCTGTTTTTCTTTTTAACCCTAGATAGATTAAATATACCGAGCAGGAATAACGGTAATCGGGTATGCTGCGCCCAAGCAGCTCGCTCTGGGCATAGGCATAATCGGCATTCACTACTACCCGGTCAAAATCCATCTTTTTTGTGTTAAATTCCAGCGAAATGGTGCCGCTGTTGCGGCTGATTTTCTTTACTTCGGAGTTGTAATGGAATTTGGCGCCGAATTTTACGGCCATACTCTCCAGGCTCAGGGGTATCCGGTACATCCCGCCCATAGGATGATAGATCTTCTGCACGTGGTCGGCATAGCTGATGACGCTGTAAAAAGCCGGGGCTTCAAATGGCGAGACGCCCATGAACATCGCTTCAAAGGTAAATGCATAGCATAGCTTATCGCTATTAAAGAACTGTTTAGCCAACTGCCAGTATGATTCCAAAGGCCGGATCTTAGCAGCCAAACCCAGGTATTTGGGATTAAATAATTCCTTGCGGCTAAAACAGTTATAAAGCAGGGGCCTGACGCTTTTATATATCCGCGTTGTTTCCTTTATGAATCCTTCAAAACCCAGGCCCGCTCCTTTTTCTATGCGCTCTAATTCTTCAGCGGTCCTGCGGCTGTCCTTATAAACAGTAAGCGAATCCCCATCGGGATAAAAGATCTTATAGCTGGGATCCAAGGCTTGCAGGTCCAGGTAGTCTTTAATATCCTGTCCGCAATAATTGAAAACCTCTTCAAAAAAATCCGGCATCATCACGAAAGAAGGCCCCATGTCAAATTTAAAACCTTTGTCCTGGAGCAAATGGGTCCTGCCGCCGCATTCAGGGAGTTTTTCAAAAACCTCTACGTCATGGCTTTTGTTGCTCAGGCGCGCGGCAGCTGCCAGGCCGCCTATTCCCGCTCCGACTATAGCTATTTTTTTACCCATATTTATCCACCATCTCCCGCTTTTTTCTATCTTGCTTTCTTTTTATATATTATACAATAAAAACGATGGCACAAAACGGATTCTCGCCCGGCTTTGCTCTAACGCATCGGAGGGCAATATTATTCTACTGCCTGTCGAAAGGGCAGTCAAATATAAACTATCTCGGGAATTATCCGCCCAGTTTCTCGGGGTGGTGCTTGACAACCTCGGCTTTCACCAGGTATATCACGTCCTCGGCTATATTGGTGGCGTGGTCACAGATGCGTTCAAGGTGGCGGGCGACCAAAAGCAGGGGCACTGCGCGGGATACTGCGGAAGGGTCCTTTTCCATGTAATCCTCTATCAATTCTTTCTGCACGAGGTTACGTAATTTATCGGCCTGGTTGTCTAATAAAATGACTTTCCCGGCCAAGTCCGCGTCCTTGTTTACAAAAGCATCTAAGGCGTCCTTGACCATCTGTTGGGCCAGGTTAGTCAATTTGGGTATATCAATGAGCGGCTTAACCAGAGGCTTGCCGCATAGCTCCAGCACGCGCTGGGCAATATCCACCGCCAAGTCCGCGATACGCTCCAGATCTGTAGAGATCTTCATAGCCATGGTTATAAAACGCAAGTCCACTGCCATCGGCTGCCTGAGGGCCAAGAGGTCAAGACACATCTCGTCAACGTTATTCTCCATTTCATCTATTGCCTTATCGTCAATTATAACCTGATCTGCGCGTTCGCTGTCTAATACTTTAAGCGCTTCCACTGATTCAGAAATGGACTCCTCAACCAGTGTCCCCATTTTCAGCAAATATTTCTTCAAATCCTCAAGTTCCTGGTCTAAATGTCTTTCCATGCCTTGGCCTCTCTGTTAATAAAATCGATTATTTTAGTTTTTATCTGATCCCTTATCTTGCGAAAAAATGATATGTCTTTGCCTTTCGGGTCTTCAATATTCCATTCAATGTGCTTATCGGCAGGCAAAAACGGGCATACGTCGCGGCAACCCATCGTAAATACATAATCAAATTCTTTTACTGCCAGCTCATCAAATCCTTTTGAGCTCTGCCCGGAGATATCAATGCCTGCCTCGCGCATAACTTCTATGGCATACGGGTTGACTTTACCGGACGGTTTTGAGCCTGCGCTATATGCCTCCAATATATCTTTACCCAGATAATTCGCAAATCCCTCGGCAATCTGGCTGCGACAGGCATTTTCAATGCAAACAAAGAGCACTTTCTTTTTCTGCGGCATTATCCGAACCTCCCGGTAATATAGGCCTCGGTCCTTGAGTCGTGCGGCCTGGTAAAAATATCCTGGGTCTTGCCGAATTCGATCAACTCGCCCAGCAGGAAGAATGCCGTATAGTCCGAAACCCTGGCTGCCTGCTGCATATTATGCGTTACGATAACGATGGTGTAATCTCTTTTGAGCTCCAGTATAAGCTCTTCTATTTTTGCAGTAGAAATAGGGTCAAGGCTGGCGCAGGACTCATCAAACAGGATTACTTCGGATTCAACCGCAAGGCACCTGGCAATGCACAATCTCTGCTGCTGGCCCCCGGAAAGCCTTAATGCGCTCTCGTGCATCCTGTCTTTTACTTCCGGCCACAATGCCGCCTTCTTCAAAGCCCAC
>JAQTNM010000053.1 GCA_028713875.1 Candidatus Omnitrophota bacterium
TTCAAAGATACGGGGGCATGTTCCGGTTGCGGCATGTGTGCTCTGATCTGCCCGGATTGCTGTATTGAAGTGTATAAATAGCATATCGCAAATTGTAACGGTAAGCGACAGGCAAATTCTTAAGCGAATTTATGGGCGAAAAAATTTTAATGAGCGGCAATGAAGCGATAGCTGAAGGCGCGCTTTGCGCAGGATGCACTTTCTACGCGGGTTATCCCATTACGCCCCAGAATGAATTACCTTCTTACATGGCCCGGCATATGCCCGGAATAGGCGGGGTGTTTATCCAGGCTGAATCAGAGCTGGCGGCAGTGAATATGGTCTTTGGCGCAGCAGCAGCCGGGGCAAGGGCTATGACCTCTTCTTCAAGCCCGGGCATAAGCCTGAAGCAGGAGGGGATATCTTATATCGCCGGCGCCGAGCTCCCGGCTGTGATCGTTAATATTATGCGCGGAGGCCCGGGCTTAGGCAATATTGCGCCTTCACAGTCCGATTATTTCCAGGCTACGCGCGGAGGAGGCCACGGTGATTATCGCTGCATCGTGCTTGCGCCCTGTTCCGTGCAGGAGGCCCATAACCAGACTATTCTGGCTTTTGATCTTGCAGATAAGTACAGGGTGCCTGTAATTATATTGGGGGACGGCATATTGGGCCAGATGATGGAGCCCCTCATTGTATATCGTAAATCGCATATCAAAAATCGTAACGATAACAGAAAACCATGGGCGCTGACAGGCTGTGAAGAGAGAAAGCCGAATATCATAAAGTCATTTTATTTGGAAGAGGGGGCTTTAGAAAAATTCAATCTTAGGTTACAGGCAAAATACCGGGCTATCTCTAAAGAAGAGCAGAGATGCGAAGAATCATTCCTGGATGATGCCAGGATCATACTGGTTGCCTACGGGACAATGGCCAGGATAGCAAAGGGCTTGGTTAAAAAACTGCGGCAGAAAGGCAAGAAAATTGGGCTCATCCGGCCCATAACCCTGTGGCCATTCCCGGAAAAGATTTTTAAGCAGCTTGGCAGTTCAGCTAAAAGACCGCAGTTTTTGGTAATTGAGATGTCTTACGGCCAGATGCTTCAGGACGTGAAATTGGCCTGCGCAGGCGCATTGCCGGTTGAATTTATCGGCAGGTCCGGCGGAGGCATACCGTCTGAAGAAGAGATCATGCGAAAGATAAATAATCTATGAGATGAAAAGAATATATACCCGGCCAAGAGCATTAAAGGATGTCCCCACTCATTACTGCCCCGGATGCGGCCATGGCATAGCGCATCGGCTGGTTGCTGAGGTCGTGGATGAATTGGGCATAAGAGAGAAAGTTATCGGCATCGCGCCGGTGGGCTGCGCGGTAGTGGCCTACAATTACTGGGATTTTGATTGTTGCGAGGCTGCGCACGGCCGGGCCCTGGCCGTTGCCACGGCTATAAAAAGAGTAAGGCCCGGCAATATAGTGTTTACATATCAGGGGGACGGCGATTTGGCGGCTATCGGAACAAACGAGACCATACATGCGGCTAACCGCGGAGAGAACCTTACCGTGATATTCATCAATAACGCCGTTTACGGCATGACCGGGGGACAGATGGCGCCCACGACTTTGCTTAAACAAAAAACCGCAACTACTCCCGGAGGCAGGAATGAGAAATTTGAAGGGTATCCCTTGAAAATTTCAGAAATGCTGGCACAATTAAGGGGAGTAAAATATATCGAGAGGGTTTCCCTGCACTCTCCGGCAGAAGTCATCAAGGCCAGGTCCGCGGTAAGAAAGGCATTTGAAAATCAGATTAAAGGAATAGGTTTTTCCCTGGTAGAGATATTATCGGCTTGCCCCACTTACTGGGGCTTAAGCCCTAAACCCAGCCTGGATTGGATCAGGGACATTATGGTCAAAGAATTTCCTCTGGGCAGGATCAAATAAGTTCTGGGATTATTGGGTTCGTAAGTTCCCGAGTTAACTTGCGGACCCAAGAACCCAAGAACTAGAGAACTAGAGAACTCGAGAACTAGATATGATCGAACGAATTATTATTGCCGGTTCAGGCGGCCAGGGCATAATGCTCCTGGGTAAAGTACTGGCAACAGCGGTTCTGAAGGAAGATAAACAGGTAAGCTGGCTGCCCGCTTACGGCCCGGAGGTGCGCGGAGGCTCTGCGCATTGTTCGGTTATAATTTCAGACGAGGAAATAAGTTCGCCCTGGGTGGATAAGGCAGACACCCTGATCGTTATGAACGGAGTCTCCTTTAAGCGTTTCAGAGAAAGGGTAAAAAAGGGTGGGTCTATAATCCTAAATAAATCTTTTGTCCCCAAAAAAGCGGTGGTCAAAGGCGCAAGCGTATTACAATATCCTTTTACGGAGATCGCCGCAAAGCTGGGCAATGTCAAAGTTGCGAATATTGTCGCCCTGGGCTGTTATCTGGGTGAAAAAAATATAGTCCGGGTTAAAAGCGTTTTTAAGGCCATGCAGGATATTGCCCCGGAACAAGGGAAAAGAGAATTGATCGAGATCAACAAGAGGGCTTTGTTGAGCGGCAAGGAGCTGGTGGAATGATCAGGGTCCGTTTTGCGCCTTCGCCTACCGGCAACCTCCATATCGGAGGGAGCCGCACCGCGCTTTTTAACTGGCTTTATGCCCGGTCCAAAAAAGGCAAATTCATCCTGCGCATAGAAGATACGGATACGTCGCGCTCAGAACAGAAATACATGGACGAGATACTAGATAGCCTGAAGTGGCTGGGCTTTGATTGGGATGAGGTTTATTATCAAAGCCGCAGGTTCGATCTTTACCGTAAATTCGGCCGCAGGCTCCTGGAAGAAGGAAAGGCTTATGAGGAAGAGCTCTTTGATGAGAACAAACAGCCCAAGGGCAAAGCCATAATATTCAAGGTGCCCGCCGAGAAGGTGAAAATAAATGATTTGATTCACGGAGAAATAGAATTTGATACCAGTGTAATCAAGGATCAGGTGCTTATTAAATCCGATGGGACCCCGGCTTATAATTTTGCATGCGTGGTTGATGACGCCGATATGCAGATTACCCATGTAATACGGGGCGACGACCATATCTCCAATACGCCTAAGCAGGTTATACTCTATAAAGCCCTGGGATTGGCCCTGCCTGAGTTTGCCCACCTGCCTTTGATATTAGGCAGGGAAGGCGGCAGGCTCTCAAAAAGAACCGGGGCCACGGCCATTTCTGATTACCGCAAAATGGGATATTTACCGGCGGCACTGGTAAATTATCTTTTACTGCTGAGCTGGTCTCCGGGGGCAAACCGCGAGCTGATTGATATAAAAGAGGCCATAGAGTTATTTGATATCAAGGATGTGAATAAGACCGCAGCCACCTTTGACATAGCCAAGCTTAACTGGATAAATAACCAGTATTTAAAAAATATGGATGCCCAGGAGCTGGCTGACCGGCTTATCCCGCTCCTGATTGAGAAAAAATACATCTCGGCGGATAATTTTGATAGAGATTATGTAATTTCTTTGGTAAAATTATTCCAAGCCCGGCTTTCTACGCTGAATGATTTTGCGGACTGGGCGGACTTTTTCTTTGTTGAAGATATAATACCGCAGGAGCAAGCCCGGGAGAAATTCTTAAATCAGGACTTCTCAAGAGAATTCAGGCTTTTTGCCGAAAGGCTGGCGGCGCTTGAACAATTTGACGTCGCCAGTATTGAACAGGGTTTCCGGCAGATGGTCTCCGAGTTAAATATACCGGCCAAGACGTTGATCCACCCGATAAGAGTCGTTCTTACCGGCAAGACGATAGGGCCGGGATTATTTGAGATAATCTACTATCTGGGGAAAGAGCGTACCAAAAAACGGCTGATGAAATGGATAAAAAGGAGTTAGCCATGTTTAGACACGCAAAAGCGGTTGTTTTTATTCTTGTCCTTTTCTTCATGAGCGGATGCGAGACTTCCAAGGGTGTTGGTAAGGGCGTGGTCAGCATAGGTACCGGCGTAGGTGCGGGAGTCGGGTCTGCGGCATGCAGCACTGCGGACGGAGTAGCAAAAGATAGCCGCAGCGCCTGGAGTTTTATCGGCAAGCTTGATGATTGGATAAAAGAGAACCTCTGGTAAAGAGCATTTGCCCTGTCGTCTAATGGTAGGACACCAGACTCTGGATCTGGGTGTTGTGGTTCGAGTCCACACGGGGCAGTATATTATTAGAGCCGGTGATGAACGCGTTATTATTCGTAAAATTTGACTGGAAACAGCGGCTATGAAAGCTTCCGCCCCCTGCTTCAAAGGCACGTTGAAAACAAAAAGGTTCTTGATACCCTACCGGATATATAAGAACAACGGCCCCCACATTATATGTATCAACGGCGTGCAGCAGTCCATGGCGATGTGGCAGACTTTTGTTTCCCGTTTCTGCCGCGATTACAGGATAGTCCTTTTTGATTTTCCAAATCTGGGTAAAGCCAGGGTCATCTCCGGGTCTCCGTTAGTATCTCTTGAGGAACAGGTTGAGATATTATCGGAAGTGATGGATAAAACCGGCACCAGCCCCGATGGCTCAATATGCGCGGCTTCCTGGGGCGGCGTCATTGCAGCGGCCTTTGCCGCAAAATACCGCGACAGGATCAAAAGGCTGATCTTGGCAAGCCTGGGGACAAAACCGAATAAAAAAATGATAGAGACCATTAAGAAAGGCTCCAGCCTTGATATGAATAACCGGGAACAGGTGGCCCAGACGCTTATTAAAAGTTTCGGCGAGACGCTGCCTCCCCGGATCAAGCAACACATCGTCAATCAGTTCCGGACCATGAAAGAAGAGAGCGTCCGGGCTTTTTACGAACACGGTTTATTCGTGGTTTCTTCAAAGCAATTAAGCGAAATAGTGGACCTGCGCAATATTAAAGCCAAAACTATACTTATCAACGGAGAAAAAGATACCATTATCGACCTTGAAGACGTCAAGTTCCTGGCTTCGCAGATCCCCGATTGCGAATTAAAGATCATAAAAGACGTGGGGCATTTCTTGCACATGGAACGCGAAGAAGTCCTGGATATCTATGAAGATATCCTTCGCCAATAACCGGGCCGCGCCATGAATGTAATACATTTTTTAGTCAAAGACATATTCCGTAAAAAACTGCGCGTATTCCTTACCATAGGCGGCATAAGCATAGGCATAAGCCTGTGTATCGTGATGATGGGCATCGGCGAGAGCATAAAGAATTCTTTTAAGGATGTCTACGGTAAGCGCCAGATAGATATAATCATCCAGGAGAAAGAGCAGATGAGTATTCTATTGGGCAGGGTGGATGCCGGGCTCGTGCAAGCGGCGCAGAGGACCCCCGGGGTAGAAGATGCGGCGGCGACGCTCCTGTATATCAATAAGTTCAGGGGCGCGGCCTGTCCTGTTTTCGGATGGGAGCCCGAGGGTTTTTTATTTAATACTGTCAAAATCACACAAGGCAGAAAGCCTTCTGCCGGGAAGAAAGAAGTCATGGCCGGGGAAGCGCTTATGAAGAGCCTGCAAAAAGCAAATGAAAGGCAGGTCAAGATCAAGGGGGCCACTTTTTCGGTAGTCGGAGCCTTTAAGAGCAGTAGTCCCTTTGAAGAATTCGCCCTGGTTATGCCGCTTGCCGATCTCCAGGCCGCAATTCAGGAAGAAGGCAAGGCCAGTTTCATTAACGTAAGATTAAAACCCGACTACAGGACAGAATCCGCCATCGCAAATATCATGAAAGAAATAGACGATAATTCCCCTATGATTTCAGCCGCCAGGGCGGATGAATTTATCGCCGAAAAGACAAAATTTATCGTCATGGGCGAACAATTTTCCCTTCTGGTAAGCCTGATTACCATCATCGCCGTAGCCCTGGGGCTTGCCAATACCATGGTTACCTCCAGCTTTGAGAAGAGAAGGTTCCTGGCTATTTTGCTTGCCCTGGGTTGGCAGAAAATAGAGATAGCCCTGCTCTTCATATGCGAATCCCTAATTGTGGCTGTCGCCGGAGGAGCTATCGGGATTCTCCTGGGTTTTAAAGGGACAGGTTACATTTTCGGCCTCTCGCATATCAACGCGTTTGTCCCGGTATTGGGGGTTATGTTCGTGCTTAAAATAGTGGCGATGATTTTAGTGAGCGCTGTCTTTGCCGCGGCGATCCCCGCCTGGATAACCCTGAATTCTAATCCGGTGGAGGTTATAAGAAATGAATAAGACCGCCTCCAAAGAATGCCTTTTTCAAACCGTCAATCTGCAAAAATTTTACCCCCAGACACAGTCTTTTGCCCTGCGCGACGTAAATTTAACCATTTCCGAAGGAGAATTCGTGGGGATTAGGGGCCCCAGCGGCAGCGGCAAAAGCACTCTTCTTTATCTGTTGTCCGGCTTGCTTACTCCCAGTTCCGGGGAGATTTATTTTCGGGGGAAGCCGCTGGAAAACATCAAAAATAAGGCTCTTTACCGCAGGAAAAACATAGGTTTTGTGTTCCAGGATTTTTATCTTTATCCCGGATTTAGCGTATTGGAAAATGTGCTCTTGCCCTGTCTGCATAAGTTTTTCATTCCTGCGTCCTTGATCAAGAAGGCGCAGGCGCTTCTTGAATATTTGCACATAGCCGGCAAAAAAGACCTGCCGGTAGAAACCCTCTCTGCTGGAGAGCGGCAGCGGGTCTGCATTTCGCGCGCCCTGCTCTGCGAGCCCAGGTGTATTCTTGCGGATGAGCCCACGGGAAATCTGGATAGCGAGAATTCCAGAAATATACTGGGCTTGCTGCAGAAAATAAATGATGAACGCAAAACCGCGGTTATTTTAGTTACCCACGATGATAAGATATCAAGCTTTGCGCACCGCATCGTGCATATTGTCGACGGCACACTCAAGGCCGGATAAAATCAGACAGTAGAAATGGAAAAGCAAGATAATAAAATCAGATTTACTAACGCATTCAAAGACATACTTGTCATTGTTATTATTACCGCCGGCATATTGGCTCTTTCGTTCTTTCTTAATTTATTTACCTTTCTGGTGGAACTGTTTCAGAAAAGCCCGCGCCTGATAACTTATATCGATGAAATTATCGCCGCCCTTTTGACTTTAAGCATAGGTTTGGCCGTCTTTTCCTGGAGGAGGCTGCGGGAACTAAAAGAGGAAACCGCCAAGCGTATAAAATTGCAGGAAGAGCTTATCAAGTGCGCCAATACAAAGGCAGAAACGGAACATATTATCGTCAAACAACTGCACGTTGAGCTTGAAGAGCGTAAGCGGGAAGAGGGAAAATATACTGCTCGCCCGCCCAAAGGGAAAGGGCGCCTTAAGAAATAAGAGCAGATTTTTATATTTATAAAATGCATAACATCAGACTTTCTCATTTATCGGAGTGTATGGTATTCTTTGATTTTGACAATACCATCACTCTTTTTGACCTGCTTGACGATATCATCGAGCATTTTTCCGTAGGCACGGAGTGGATAAAACTGGAGAATCTCTGGAAGACGGGCAAGATAAGTTCCAGGGAATGCCTTGAGGGGCAGCTGCGTTCGGTGAGGGTAACCAAGAAGGCGCTATTGCAATATCTTTCCCGGATAAGGATCGACCCCCATTTCTACCGGCTCTTTGCCATGTTAAAAAGAGAAGGAATGAAGCCGGTGATCTTGAGCGATAGTTTCGGCTTTATAATAGAAGCAATTCTTAAGAATAACGGGATAAAAGACGTCAAGGTTTACGCCAACACTTTAAAATTCCATAACGGCAGGCTTATCCCTTCATTCCCGTACAAACACAAACGCTGCCTGCGCTGCGCCCATTGTAAAAAAAAGAACCTGCAAAGGAAGGATGTCAGGGATAAAGTGATAATTTATATCGGCGACGGGCTTTCGGATATCTGTCCCGCGGAACATGCCGACATTGTTTTTGCCAAGGGAGAATTGCTTAATCACTTCAGAAAAACAAAAAGGCTGTGCTTGGCTTACAATAGCCTGGGGGACATAACCAACTATTTCAGGGGGTTAGAGAAATGAACCAGAAGCAGAAAACGGAAAAGAAGTCTTCGCAAGGCGTGGATGATGAATTGTTAAAGCTGGAGGCGGAATATTGTTCCTGGGGGGACACTGTCCATTATTCGGAAAAGTTAAACGTGTTTGAGCGTTCCGAGGGCATATACCTCTATGACCGGCAAGGCATCGAATATCTTGACCTGCAGATGTGGTATTCCGCAGCCAACTTCGGTTATAAAAACGGGCGGTTGAACGATGCCTTGAAAAGACAGATCGATAAACTGCCGCAGCTTGCCTGCCAGTATCTGCACGAAGAGAAAATAAGGCTGGCGGCAAAGCTTTCCCGCAGGATCGGCATGATATTTGAAGAAAAGGGCCGGGTGCATTTTAATGTCGGCGGTTCAGCTGCGATAGAAGATTCCTTGAAAATCGTAAGAAGCCATACCGCAAGGAACCTTGTGTTTGCATTCATGGGCGGCTATCAC
>JAQTNM010000054.1 GCA_028713875.1 Candidatus Omnitrophota bacterium
GTGGCCGTAAGTGACCGGGTCAAAACTTCCCGGATATATGGCTTTCTGGCACATAAGTCACCTTAATAGATAAGACTTGGATTAAGGCTGAATCTGACGCTTGGCCTTAATTTTAGTCTGTTATTTCTTGTAGAATGACAGTACGGTATCGCCGTAGCATGACTGCCTGAATAAAGTTAAGTCTCCCTCAGCTTCAGGAAGACTCTCCTTTTTAAAATGCTGCGCGATTATCAAACCATAGGGCGCTAATATATCATAGACCCTAAGCATTTGCAAGGTTTTTTTTGAGAAGCCTTTATAATAAGGCGGGTCCAGGAAGATAATATCGAATTTTTTCTTCTGTTTATGGAACCTTTTTATGGCTTCGTCGGCTTCCAGGGGCCAAACCTGATAGAACCCTATTTTAAGGAAAGCTATATTTTTCTCTATCGCCTTTAAGGCATCACGGTTATTTTCTACCAGGACCGACTCTGACGCTCCTCTGGATAATGCCTCTAATCCCACTGCGCCTGAGCCGGCAAACAACTCCAGGAAAGACAGGCCCTGGATATCGCCTAGTATATCAAATAAGGCCTTCCTTACCTTGTCTTGCGTCGGCCGTATGTGTAAAGGTGCCTTTATGGCCCTTCCTTTATATTTTCCGGAAATTATGCGCATTTTAGAGTGCTGCCATCAAATTCTCATACTCAGGGAACCTGTGCAGCAATTTCTCCTTCAGGCCCAAGTCCTGCCGCAATTCCAGGCGCGGGTCGGACTGGATAATTTTAATGGCCTCTTCCCTGGCAGACTTGAGCAACTGCATCTGCGTGAGAGGATTAGCTATCTTTAATTCGCTTAGCCCGTGCTGGCGCTTGCCGAAGAATTCGCCCGGGCCCCTTATTTTCAGGTCCTCCTCAGCGATGTTAAATCCCCCATTATATTTTACCATGGCTGCCAGCCTTGCCTGCGCCTCGGGTGCAGATGAATCTGAAACTAACACGCAGAAGGAGGGATATTTCCCTCTCCCGATGCGGCCGCGCAACTGGTGCAGCTGCGACAAGCCGAACCTCTCCGCCTGCTCCACAACCATCACGCTGGCATTGGCTACGTCAATGCCCACCTCAAGCACGGTGGTAGCAACCAAAACCTGTATGCCGCCTGCCTTGAATTCCGACATCACCTTGTCCTGCTCGGCCTGCTTCATTTTACCGTGGATTAATCCCACTTTGAACCCCTTAAAAGTATCTTTTTTTAAATCCGCATACATTTTTTTGGCGCTTAAAAGGTCAAGGCTGTAGGATTCTTCGATTACGGGATAAACAATGTAGGCCTGCCTGCCCGAACGCAGCTGCTCCCTGATAAAGCTATAAAGCCACGGCCTCCTGTTGCTCTTTATCCATTGCGTGGTTATGGGAAGGCGGCCCGGGGGCAGGTCCCTGATCACGGATATATCCAGGTCACCGTAAATGGTTATGGCCAGCGTCCGGGGGATGGGCGTAGCAGTCATAATCAGGACGTCCGGGTTAGGCCCTTTTTGAGGCAGGAGCACGCGCTGGCCCACGCCGAATTTGTGCTGTTCGTCAATAACTACCAGGCCTAAATTCCTGAATTCCACTTTTTCCTCCAGAAGAGCGTGGGTACCGATAACCAGATCGATTGTCCCCCTTTTGACATCCCGGTAGACCTTCTCTTTATCTTTTTGGGCGGCACTGCTTGTAAGCAATCCGATTTTTATTTTCTTTGCCTGGCTGCCGGCTGCTGATACCTGGCTACTGATTTTTCCATAATGCTGCTTTGCCAGGATCTCCGTGGGCACTAAAAAAGCCGCCTGATATCCGCCCTGTATAGCTATCAAGGCGCTGATGGTGGCAACCACGGTTTTACCCGAACCCACATCCCCCTGCAAAAGCCTCTGCATGCTAAAAGGCCTGGCCATATCCAGTTTTATTTCTTCTATAACTGCTTTCTGTCCTGCGGTTAAATCAAAATCCAGGCTCTTTATAAAGTCCCGGACCGGGCCGCCTTCTGCCTTATGGGCTATCCCCTGCTTATCCTCTTTCCGGGATTTGCGCAGGACCAGCGGCAGCTGGAATAATAAAAATTCCTCAAAAGACAGCCGGCGAAAAGATTCCTGCTGTATCTGCGTGTCTTGCGGGAAATGGATATTACGCAGGCTCCTGGCAAGATTCAGCAGGTTATTCCTGGACCTGATATCGTAAGGCAAAAATTCATCAATAGACCCCAGGTATTCATCAAGCGCATCTTTTATGAGCCGGCGCACGCCCCTCTGCGTAAGGCCCTCGGCAAGAGAATAGACGGGAACGATCCTGCCTATATTCAGAGAATCGTCTTCGTTGCCGGGAGAAACTATCTCAAATTCCGGAGCGCTCATTTGTAAACGTCCGGCGTAACGCTCTACCTTGCCGTAAAGCACCAGGGTTTCTCCGACTTTAAAATATTCTTTCAGATACGGCTGATTAAACCAGACGCAGGATATCCTGCCGGTATTATCCCCCGCCGCTACCTCCGTTATGCTGAATCCCCTGCGTCGGAACGAACGGCGTTGGCCTTTGGCCAGAATCTGCGCTTTTATGGTCTGTGTCGAGCCTTCCCGTAATTGGGATATCGCCGTAAAGCTGGTGCGGTCTTCATAGCGCCGGGGGAAATAGTAAAGCAGGTCTTCAACAGTATTGATCCCCATGCCGTTGAATAACTCGGCCCTTTTGGGGCCCACGCCGCTTAAGTAACGCACAGGAGTATTCAGGCCTTGAGTGTTTTGCATTTTTTTGCTTTCAGGTAAATTAAAACCAGCGCGGCCAAAGAGGCAAACATCGTGAAGACGCTGATCTTTAAGCCCGTATAAAAAGTTTGCGGCCGGAAAACAAACCGGACTGAATATTCTCCGCTTTTTAAAGCCACGGCACGGAAAATATGGTTAGCGTAAAGAGGCGCGACCTGCCTGCGTCCGCCTGTACCTAGATTCAAAATATCCACTCTCCATCCGGGGTAATTAAAGTCGCTTAAGATCAGGTAGCCGTCACGCTTGAGCAAGGCCCGTATGACGACTTCATTATTGCCGTATTTTAAGAATTTAACCGCTTCATCAGGCTGCTGGGCTAAACCTTCTACGCCGGTGCTTAGGGCAACACCCTCTTCTAAAATAACCGTCCTTGAAGCATCAAAATGCTTATCAAACAGGATAGCGGCTATCCTATCCTTATCATCCTTGATGATTTTTGCTCCGTGCACAAGATAGGCACGGGGTAAACAACCGGAATTCTCCCAGATCCTGATATCCCCTGTTTCATAGGCAGGACTTAAATCAGGGTTATTCAATCTTACGTTTTTAGGCATGACCAGAAACTTAAGATTTGCCATGCTTAATAATTTTACATTACGGGCGGAATCTATGGGCTCAATCCCGCATAAATTGAATAAATCCGGGAAGCGCTTTAAAACAATAGCGTCGTAGCCATCAACCATATGTATGCCATCAAGCCATGCCTTATTGGGCCACGGCCCATCTATGTGGGGGCTCATCACGCGATAACTATAAAGGGCCCCCTTATCTTTCAAAAAGCCCACAATCTTCCTGTCCCAGTAACAATCATCTAAGGGGTTGGCGACGATAAATTTGCTGCCGAAGAGCCACAGGTCTGCTATAATCAGGGCAAGGATAAAAAATTTGAAGATGCGCACAGGCAGCCTGTTATTGAACCAGTAAAACAGCGCGAGAAAACCGGCGACAATGAAAAAAGAAAACTTGAAATAGCTGAATAAGACACAGCTAAGCGAACCCGGCATAAAATCTAAAGGCCAATTATTGACCCAGCATAACCTCGCCCACCGGCCCAGGGCAATCCGATTATTAAAATTCAATAAGACCGCCAACAATGCGGACAATGCCGCAACAATGCCTAACGACCAGACTATGCGCTTGAAGTATTTTTTCTGTGCGGATTTGATTTCCGAAAGCCAGTTTAAACCGTAAGCCGAAAGCACGCTTACCGAGAAAGTAACTAATATTATAATCTTGGAGTGCCCGCGGAATTTACTAAACCCGGGGAGAAAATAATAGAATATTTTAAAAACAGGCGTATGCGCTCCCAGGGCTACCGATAAAGCTACAACAGATAATCCCGCAAAAAATAAGGTGTATTTATTGCGCCGGTATATTACGGCGATAACGCTTAATATCAACGGCAGGACCCCGACATAGCCGCACATCTCCCAGAATAAAGGAGAATTATGTCCCCAATACGGAAAATCGACCATGTTCCCGTAGAATTCAGGAAAAATATAGGTAATTAGGTTGGAGGGGGAAAATGACCAGCTTGCCGCAAATGATAAACCGGTAACCCCCCTGTCCGACAAACTGACAAATTCCATAGAAGGAATTAATTTTACCGCGGCAATGCCGAATCCTATGATAATCAAGAGAGCCCAACCAAGCGCATAGAACACCAGGCGCCTGGTAATTTTATGCTCCAGGTATCCCCTGAAAGAAAAAAACAAAAAGTAAGCGCTGACAGCACAGATTGTATAAAAAGTGTACTGGGCCATGCCAGCCAGGATCTGTATGCCCAAAACCAGCCCCCCAAAGATGACCGCGGTAAGCCTGCCTTTACGCAAGAACACCTCCGTGCATAAAAAGAGCAGGGCTATCCACGGCAATGTCTGCAGCGGTTGCAGATGCCCGGCATAGAGATGAAGCATAGGGAAAGCGCTGAACATAAATATCGCTGCGCCAACCAAAGAGCTGAAACGGTCTAGCCCCAGGTATCTTATGTAAAGATAAACCGCTATCCCCGATAATAAGGTATTAAGGAAGAAACTGTAATTTATGGCCAGCTGTAACGGCAGGAAGAAAAAGATTATGTTAAGCGGATAGAATAAAGCATTGCCGGGATGGTTGATCAAAGGCTGACCTAAAAAAATATAAGGATTCCAAAGATTCATTTTCATATTGGGCCACCTGCTGAAAATCAGGTGATCGGCGGGAAAGACGCCGTTATAGATATCGGTCCCCAGCTGAGACAGGATCCTGTCTTTTAAGAAAATGACATCCTTGTAGAAAAAGAAGGTGGCGGCAAAAAGAACGGATATGACAAGCAAGCCTTTTAATTTTTTATCCTGCATTTTAGAATCCCGTCCAGTTAAAATATTATGTCCTGATATCGCCGCGCATAAGGATTAAAACCGCAATGACTATTGCCAGCGTTACAAACGATATCAGCGCCCCTGCATAAAAAGACGCGGGGCGAAAAACAAAGTTAACTACATAATCGCCCTTTTTTAAGGCAACGGCACGGAATGCGTAATTGGCCTCCAGTATGGAAGCCTCTTCTGATTTTCCCGTATTAATATCCAATACCTCTGCTTTCCAGCCCGGATAACCGGCATCGCTTAAAACAAGATATCCGTCTTCTTGAAGCCTGAGCCGGATAACGGCTTCATCGGGCGCATATTTTAAAATATCGGCTCTTTCCTGGAGAAGGTGCATATTGCTTCTTTGGCTTTGCGGTGTTGGCATCGCACCCTTTAAAATAACTGTGCTCCCGGGGTTAAAGTTATCGTCAAAAACCATCTTTAGCGCTGTCTCATCATCTTCGGCAAACTGCGCGGCATGGACTATATAGGCTCGCGGAAAACAAGGTTTGTTCTGCCAAATTATAGCATTATCCCCTTTATAAACAATACTAAATGCCGGGTTGCTTAAGTTGACTTCCCGGGAAACGATGAGGTATTTAAGATTAATCATGCTCAGCAGATTGACCTTCTGCGGCGAATCTATGGAACCCGCAAAACACATCCTTAGGAAATTGCCGTAACGCTTCAGCAATAGCGGGTCGTAACCGTCAATTATAGAAATGCCCTCCAGCGCTCCTTTGTTGCCGGTAAATTCGCCCTTGGAATAATAAAAGACGCGGTAGGGCTTGGGGCCCGATGTTTTTTGCATAAAGCTGACCAATTCCTTATCCCAGAAGCACTTTCTAACATCCTCCCAGACAATAAATTTGGCCCCAAATAACCAGAGATCAGAAACGATTAAAACCACAATGGCGATTTTAAGGACCTTGGCCGGGATCCTTTCTTTCAGCCAGAAAAAAAACAGAAAAAATACAGCCGTGATGAAAAAGGCCCCTTTGCCGATGCTCCCCAGGATGCAGTGCAAGGCCTTATCCCCCATCTCTGACGGCAAACCCCTGGATTGCCAGATCTGCATCCAGCTGCCAAGCAAGAGCCGGTAATCGAAATGCGCAAAGAGAAGAACCAGGGCAAGGACCCCTGAAACAATCCCGATACTTAAAACTATCTTTTTAAGCTTATCTTGAGCCTCTTTTTTTCTCTCCAGCAGCCAGCTTAAACCGTAAGCAGAAAGAACCGGGACCGAAAAAACAAACAGCATCAAGAATTTACTGTGGCCGCGGAATTTATTAAAACCGGGGATAACATAATAAAATAACTTAAGCAGGGGGGTATGTCCGCCCAATGAGCCCAGCAGGGCAAAGATAGACAGGGACCCAAAAAATAAAACATATTTATTCCTGTTATATAAAAATGCTACCAGGCTAAGGACAACAGGCAGGATGCCCACATAACCGCACATCTCCCAAAGATAGTATTTGCCCCAATAAGGCAGATGCACCATATCTCCGAAAAATTCCGGGAAAAAATAGGTAATGAGGTTCTGGGGAGGAAATGAAAAAAAGGCGACCATTTTATAATCCGGGACACTCCGGTTGGATAAACGGCTGAATTCTAATACGGGTAATAGCCTTAAGGCAGCCAGCCCAATCCCGACGGCCAGAAAAACAAACAATGCCGCGGCGCCAAAGGCATACCTTCGTTTCCGGTTATGCACGGACCTGTCGCTTATAATGGTGAAAAGAAAATATAGAAATACCGCCAGCACCGTATAATAACTATACTGGGGATTTCCGGCCAGTATCTGTGCTGCCAAAGCCAGGCCCGCCAACACAGCATAAACTAACTTGCCTTTGCGTAAGCATATGTCCGCCAAAAGGAATATCAACGGCAGCCAGAGGTAGGCATTTAAGGTAAAAAGATGGCCGGCAAAACAACGCAGGAATACCAGGCCCGAAAACATAAAAATCAATCCCGAAACCATGGCGGTATACCAATTGAATTTTAAGTGCCTCACAAAAAGAGCCATGAATATCCCCATTAAAAAGACGTGCAGGATAAAGCTATAATTGATGGCCATCTGAAACGGCAAAAACAGAAAAAGCGAATTCAGGGGATAGAAAATCTGGTTCTGGGGATTGCCGATCCAGGGAGAGCCGCAAAATAAATAAGGGTTCCACAGCATCAAGCCTTCGTGCACAGACCGGCTCTCCAGGAATTTAGACATACCAAAATACAGGAAGGTATCACTGGCCGGGCTGAAACTTAGCAATCGCTGGGGATAAAATATGACATCCCTGAAGAGGAATATATTCAATAGCAGGAATAAGATAACAATCAGCAAAAGATATTTGTTTTTCATTTACCTTGCCGGCGGCGCTGATAACGCATGCGCACGCCTCTGTTTTATTTTAAAGATTTTGCGGCGAACAAATCCCTGATAATAAAAATGCCGGATTTAAAGAGGATCTTCAACTCGGTAACCGAAACAATGCTCCTGATTATGCGTCTCATTATATAGGCAGGCCGCAAATAAAATTTGCGCAAAGCGTACCGGCGCAGCCCGGGCAGCCCGGATCCGTCCATCAGCTCATTATGCCAGGCCGATATAATCCCGGACTGATCGAGCAACCCGCATCCTGCATCATCTGTAAAATGACCGGCTGTCATTTCCTTCTTCATTAGAGTTTCGACCTTGGGAACAAATATATTAAAAGATGCAAAATCGCAGTTTAATTCTAAAGCAAAATCTATCGTCTCTAAACAACTCTGCCTGTCCTCTCCGGGAAATCCGAGTATGAATATGCCCACCGTATCTATCCCCAGATTACGGCAGAGGCGGAAAGCCTGCCGGATATTGCTTTTTTTAATGCCGGGCTTATATTCTCTGAGTATTTTTTCGTTCGCGCTCTCTACCCCGAACATCACCGTGTGGCAACCGCTATTTTTCATCTCCCCCAGTATCCGCTCATCAGCGATATCCGCCCTTAAAAAACAGGTCCAGGAGAAAGGACCGATCTCGCGCAGGCCCTTACACAGCTTAATAGCGCGTTCCTTGTCTGTGGCAAAAGACTGGTCTTTGATAAAGAGCTCCCTCACCCCCAGATCATGGATGCAGCGCAATTCCTTAAACACGTTATCCAGTTCCCGCAGCTTAAAACCTAAAGCGGAATAAAGACAAAAAGGGCAATTGTAAGGGCAGCCATAATCAGTAAGGACGGTGGCAAACGGCAGGTGCCGGGCAAAAGGAAAGCTATAATTCCTGTTTAAA
>JAQTNM010000055.1 GCA_028713875.1 Candidatus Omnitrophota bacterium
ATTTATTTCAAATACCGGGTAGCCTTCCCTAACAAGATAATCCCAAAGCCTCTGGTTGGTCTTTCCCTTACCTATATTAATTCTTAAGAATACGCGGTCATTGGCATTTACCGGCTTTAACTCCGCAGGAGAAATTTTTTCTCCGTAGAAAACGGTAATCCCCTTGCCGTCTTTACCAAGAGATTCCTCAACCAGTTGTTCAGCCCAAAGAGGAAAAGACTTGAGCGCTTCGGGCATAATCATGGTTACCTTATCTTTGCCTTCTCTAAATGCCATATTATATAAGAAAGCTGCCAGCTGCATAAACTGGTCCTGGTTTGTTTCTTGTATGTCGTCGTTAATATTCCTGGCAATTGCCAGGATTTCCCACACCCTCTCCGGAGCGACAATAGCCAGGGGAAGAAGGAAAATATTGGTTGTGGGAGCGGTAAACCTGCCTCCGATATCGCCTTTGCCGTTTAACTGTATCTCACGCTGCTTATAGTCTCCCGTATCAAAAGGCGAGCCCTTGTCCGTAATAACCCACATATGATCCTTGACATTTATGGAATACTTGGCGAATAGATTTTCAAAATATGTCTTATGCTCTATAGTTTCCTTTGTCTTTCCGGATTTACTTATGGGGATAACCAAGGTCTTTTTCAAAGCCACTTCAAGCGACAATTCTTGAGTGGCTATTTCGTCAAGAATATCCTTGATTACCTGCGGGTCTGTAGTCCTTAAGCTGTATATTTTAACCTTTTTCTCGCCAAAGATATCTTTGACTGCCTGAACGCTTAATCCCGAACCGCCCATCCCGCAGAAAATAACATATTTGTAATTCTGGCGGATAGTCTCTGCGTCTTTCAATACATTTTCTACTGTCTGCACATGGTGAAAGAGCCAGTGCAGGTTAGCCAAGGTCCAGCCAAGGCGGTTGGGTTCTTTCTTGTCCGACAAGTCAAAGCCTACCCTTGCTAATCTTGGATCTTGCGTTAAAGCCATATCATAGGTCAAGTCATAGAACTTAGCGATCCTCTTATTAAAACCGGCGAGTTTCTCTAAACTTTCTTGGATACCAAGAGAGGTAACCGGGGAGCTGATTTTTTTATTCGCGAGACCCGCTGTGATACCGGGGCCCTTAATCTCTTCTACTTTCAGGTTTGCCGGCAGGAGCGCTGGGCCAGGTTCGCCCACAAGAGAAGCAAATGCCGGTTTTACACCTAAAAGACTTAAGAAATCGAGGCGGCCGCTAAATCCGTTGGTAATAGGGCTTGAGCCTTTTAAATCAATACCGCCGCTAAAATATGTCCTGATGCTCTGGCCTCCTAAACTCGATACCGGCACCTGTAGATTATATTCGCCGTTCTTAAAGGATTTCTGGTATTCCTTAAAATAAGCGGTTTTCGACCAGTCGTTAGCGGACATGAGCCCGTTTAAGTTCTTTTTGTCAATCAAGGAAGCATACAAACCGCTTTCGCCGGCAAACCTGCCTTTGAACCAACGGGCTAATATAATGGAATGATAAACTTGTCTTAAAGATGCGTAGCGCTTGGCGCTGTTAACTTCCTTGTTCAGCTTGGGTATAATCAGCTCGCGGATAAGCTGGGAGGAGTATTCATTCAGGACTTTTAAGCGGGGGTCGCTAAAATTATAGGCTGCCGAGCCTTTAAGGTAGTCTTGTTCCAGCAGCACCTTCAATGTTGCCTTATAAACATAAGCGGAGCCCTGGTCTTGACGGATAATAACCTCGCCCGGAACGATCCAGGGCCTGGTTAATGTGGGGATAGTGATATTCTCGGCCCCGAAAAGCTCCCCTGCCTTCCTGTAGAGTTTATCCCAGTATTGTTTACCTTCCGGGGTTTGAGGAGAGGTAAATTGGGCGGTGTCTTTCTTAAGCTGCAGGTCTGCCTCAAGGAGGACCTTGCCTACGTCCGTCTGGGCCAAGAAACCGTCAATTATATCGTTCGGCGAATCCGGCCGCAGGTTCACCCAGAAACAATCGTTGGGAAGAGTGACCCCTATAAGAAAGTAGCTTAAAAGCTTGCGGCTGGATTCCTGGAGTTTTTGTCCTTCCAGTCCTTTTACGTCTCCTTTATCTACTAAAATGCGGAATTGATTGTTAAGATTATCGTAAGAAAAATACCTTAATTGCGGCAGTCGTAATTTATCAACGGGTGTCCGATGCAGGGCGCCAAGATAACCTGAGAGATTTAGCTCTCCGATAGTCTGGGCCATGCCGGCCTGAGAAAATAAAAGCGTAAATGATAAGACCAGGGATAATATTTTACGCGGCATCCAACTCCTCCATTTTTTTATTTTTTAGCCTTTAGACTTTAAAAAAGTTATTTATTTATAAACAAAAAAATGCAGATGATCAGACCCATCTGCATTTAAAGTGACTTGATTAACCGTGGCCTTATCGCTCTACCCCTCCAAGACAGAGCGACGTACTTAATTTAGAGAAAATATAACATATTTTTCTATACTTGTCAAGGCTATAAGTAAAAATAATTTCTATCGTAAATTGCTGCATATCCGTCACTTAAATCCCGGTTTTGAAAATAAACGGATCAGATAAGAGCGAGATAAGGCTTAGCTTCGGTAAAAGGATTTAAGGCTCGCTCTATCTTCAGGCTCTCCTTTTGTTGTCTCAAATCTATAAGTTCTTGTCTGTCCGCGGGATGAATAACCTCTACCTTCGGGCAGAATATCTCTTCTTCGTTCTCCTGCCTGACCACCGCCACCCTGGAATCGCTTAAAAGCACAATCGTGCCTATGGGCCAAACCCCTGTTATTTTAAAGAACCTCTCCAGAAGCACCGGGTCAAAGTACCTGCCTTTTTCTTTGATCATAAAGTCGTAAATCCTATTCGGGGGGTATTCGCTCTTATAGCTCCTTCTTTGCGAAAGGGCGTCATAAACATCGCATATTGAAATGATCAAAGAAGCGATATGGGGCTTTTGGGCAAAGGCTAACCGGGGATACCCGCTCAAATCGTATTTTAAATGGTGCTCAAATGCCACTACCGCCGGTAGAATCCCCATAGCATTTACATATTTGAGGAGAATCTCCGCTCCCAGAAGGGCATGGTTTTTTATTTTTTCAAACTCTTCGCCGGTCAGTTTATCCTGCTTGCCGATTATTTTCCTGGAGATATAGAGTTTTCCGATGTCGTGAAACAAGCCGGCAATGCCGATAGTCAGGACGTTATCCCGGCTAAATCCCAGCTTGGAAGAAAAATACATCGCCAAAATAGAGACATTGACGATATGCACAAAGGTATTTAAGTCATATCTTTTTATGGTAGCCAGCTTAAGCAATTCCTGATGCCGCAGGATCAGGTTCTCCATGATGCTGGTCACGCCTAAACGCAAGGCCAGGTAATCAACGGTTTCATTGTCCAGGACGTTCTCTATAGACTGCGAGACGTTCCCCTGGTAATTGTTATACAGGTCCAGATAATTGATAATCTGGGCCGTCCCCCTGAGGGCCTCTGCTTCTGCCTTGGAAGAACCGACCTTGATCTTGCCTGCGCTTATATTGCGTATTCCCAGGGAAGTCAAAATTTCCTGCGGGTCTTTGCCCGTATCCTGCGGGTATTCGGATAAGAATGCTATGAACTTCTCCAACTCCTGCTCCTGCAGGCCCGAATGAAAAACAATCCTTTCTATTCCTCTCTCTTTTAAATAAGCTATCATGGGCTCGGCCATCCTGCTTAGTTCAAAGAATATCTCTTTTTCAAAAGCAAGTTCGTTGCCTATGATCCCTATGATCAGTTCCGTCATGTCCTCCAAGATGCTGCGCAGGCTCTCATAAGCTTTGGTTAAGGAATTTTTAAATATCGGGTGTGCGCTGGAATAGAGCTTAGCCATCTGCAGCGATGAGATGATATTCCTGATGATTATTTCAACTTTTTCTACGCGGCCCATTTTTTTAACACCCTGGCTGCCTCTTTCCTTATGTTGCGGTTCCAGAAAAAGTGCTTCTTTGAGATTAAAACAAGATAAGGCTCGGCTTCTTTTAATCTTAGCTGTTCTGCGACTAACACATTCTGTAATATAAGGTCGTTTTTGGCCCCCCAGGGGCTCTTAATGGAAAAAAGAGCCTGGAGCGCTTTTTCTCTGGATGCATGTTCTCTGCGTAAAATAACCAATGCTTCTTTCTTCAGGGAAAAATCATCGCTTTCTAAAACAGATAACAGGAATCCGATGTCGCAAGGCGATATTTTCTGCATAGCAGAAAGCACCTCTATCTTGACGAAATTATTGGACAGGAAATATACATGTTTAAGGACTTCCAAGGCCAGGGGATCGCAAACCCTGCTTAAACCCTCAATAAGCCGCAAAAGAAATTCCATATCCTGGCTTTTTTTCTCTAAATTGTGATAAAATACCGCCAACTCCTGCGGAAAGAATTTCAGAAATAACCGCAGGCAGGCAGAATTTGTTTTATTTTCGTTAAATATCCTGTTTAAGTATGAATCAAGGCCCAACGTGCTGTTCTGTATATTCTCTATAAAATATCGTAAGTCTTCGCTTAAGCCCTCTTCGCATATGGCAGGCTCGACTAAATTATAAATCAACTTCTCCAACCCCACGAACAGCGCTGCACCAGAGAGGTCATCTGAGCTTTTTTTATTTATGGCTTCCAGCAAAAACTTCAAATGCCCTAATTCTTTTTTACGGAACATCCTGCTCAATTCCACCGTCAGTTTCTCCATGATAACGACCAGCCTCTCCCTGTTTTTCTCTTCATAAAACGCATTAAGCAAAACGGCATGGTAATTGGCGTATATAAGTTCCGGGTCAAAGTCAACGCGCTCCTTAAAAGAAATGTCCTCCAGGAAGCTTGACAGGGCATTCTTATAGGCCCGGGAGACCGGCGAATCCTGCGGGGCAAATAGCAGTTTTTGGATGTTCTTGGCTACCCTGCGGTTACCTCTGAAAGATTTACCCCTGATGCTCTTTGCGGCAAGCGAAGCTATATTCCTGTGTTTCTCCTCGTCCAGGATCTTGGAAAACAGGCCGAAGCTCAAAGAATCAAACCCTTCCTCCGCTAAAAGCCCCTCGCTTAATATATCCGCAAAATCCTCATTGCTTAAATCTTTAAAGAAGACATTGATTTTATCTATATCCTCCTGCCTAGGGATATCTTTATCTTTAAGTATGGCGCCGGCAATATTCTTGGAGCATCGTGAAAATTTTTCCTTATTTTTGTCTTTAAGATAGGAAATAAAACGCTGTATATTCTCTTTTAGTTTTTCATTCTCCAGCAGATCCTTGATCTTCAGGCTCCCCGTTATCTTCTCAAAATTATCCGCTAAGGCGTCCGCTTTGGCCGGGTCATCTTCTTCTACCGCCTCCTGCAGCAAATATATCCACATATCTTTGGATTCGTTTCCGGAACCTTTTAGAAGCATGGAGTAATCGAGTTCCTCTACCGAAATATGGGCCATTTTGTCTTTGGCTGAAATAGCAGCAATGCCGCCTCCTGCCATTATTTCCTTTGGATGCATGGAAATCAGGTAGAAGAGATTAACCAGCTCTTCTACAGTCGCCCCATCCCTAAGCTCTATGCTTTTTACACGGCGTAGATGCAGCATTTTCGCCAGGTCCCGGTACATCAATCCGCTGAAATATTTTGCCTCAACGAGAAAAGAATCCTGGGTGACCCCGATTTTTAAGGGCGTGATGAAAGTAAGAGTGGCACTAACCGTATTTCTAAAATTTTCAACGGCTTTTACAAATGAGGGGTGGTCCTTCGAAAATAGACAGGTAATGTTGAAGGTTTTTTTGAAATTCCTGAAGAACTCTTCTAATGTCTGGTCTTTATCCATGGCTGGTTTCTATTATTTTACTGCGGAAAGCCCAAGCATTCAATCATAAAATTACAGGGAAAAATAAAACGCCCCTCTTAAAAAGCTGGAGGGGCGTTTTTAAAACTCCCGGCATAAGGCCGCAAATTACATCAACCTATTTACCGGAGAGTATTTGCTCTGCTTCCTTGCGACAGGCATCCATAACATAGGGAATACCGCTGACCTTGGCTGCCTCTTCAGTCAGGCTCATAATGTCCCTTCTTGATATTGTGCTTAAGTTAAAGTTGCGCGAACCTGCCATAAGCTGTTGCAGGCCTACTTTGATCCTCTGGCTGAATGTATAGATACCAACTGCTCCCAGAGGTATATCTTTCATGTCTTTGCCGTATTTTTCCGCCAATTCCTCATAACAAACGAATATCTCTTCCGGCTTTGTGCCGAATTCCGATACCGTAGGCGGCAGGGTATTGTTCTTGATCCACTCGGTAATATTTTTACCTACAAAACCCGGGATCATCAGCGCCCTGCCCATGCAAACTGCTTTAACATAAGGAGCGCCCATAGCGATCACTTTAAATACGTGGTCCTCCAGCGAGAATCCTCCGGCGATCGCGATATCCGGTATCCTCATTTTCTTCTTGGCCAGCTTCTCGCAGAACTCATAGGCAAGGGCCTGAAGATAGAATGTGGGTATGCCCCACTCCTGCATCATTCTCCAAGGGCTCATCCCTGTTCCTCCGGGAGCGCCGTCAATTGTAAGCAGGTCTATCTTGGCCATAGAAGAATATTTAATGGCCTGTGCCAGCTCTACCAGAGAATAAGCGCCGGTCTTTAAAGTGATCCTCTTGAACCCTAGATCCCGCAGGCGTTTTATCTCTTTCATAAAACCGTCTTCGGAAACAAACCCGAGCCGGGAGTGCCTTTCGAATTCTTTTATTGCGCCTGCCTTGAATGCTTCCTGATTGGCGTGTATGGTCGGGTCAGGCGTAACAATGTAACCGCGTTTTTTAAGCTCCTGCGCCCTTTCCAGGCTTTTTACTTTTATCTCTCCTCCGATACACTTTGCTCCCTGGCCCCATTTTAATTCAATGGTCTCCAGTTTATGTTTCTTGCGCACGTATTCGGCGACACCCAGTCGCGTATCTTCTACGTTCATCTGCACCAGTATCTCGCCGTAGCCGTCGTGAAACCTCTTGTAAATCTCAATACGCCTGTCCATATCCGGGGCATTGGTGATCTTACCTTTGCTGTCTAATTCCAGTTTCGGGTCAATGCCGCAGACGTTCTCTCCGCAGACAATGGTCACTCCGGATATAGCCGCCCCTATGGCAAAGTGCTCCCAGTTTTTACGGGCTATCTCCGTGGAGCCTAAGGCGCCGGTAAAAATGGGGATCTTCATCCTGACTTTTTTGTCCCAGCCGTATTCGGTCTCTGTGTTTACCGCGGGGAAGGTGGCGGTATCAGGCCCTGCTTCCTGACCCTTAGGCAGGCCTTTTGCGCCTTGCGCATAGCCCTGGACGTTTAGATGAGAATAATCTACAGGATAATCTTTGTCGCCTCCGGCAGTCATTTCGCCAAAAGGCCCCGGATAAATGACTTCTCTTCCTCTAAATGATGACTTAAAGACTTCACAGTTACCGCGGCATGCCTCAAGACACCTTGAGCACAGGCCAGAACAAGGCACCACATTTTTTGAGCGGTTGAACGTGCGAGTAGCATCGCTTCCGCCCGGGCTGCGCAAATTCATAGCTTACCTCCTCCTTAAACAAGCCATTCCTCTTCAAGCAAGGCATACCTCTGGTGCTTATGTCTTGCTTGACTCCGTGCCCTGCACGGAGGTTGCGTTTCATGCTTGTTTACTCCGCGCTATGCGCGGAGTATTTGTTTATGTTTTAAGCAAACTATGCCTCATTTTTAGGCACAAGCGCATAAAAAAAAGACGCCCCCCCCCTCTATTAGAGGCGGACGTCTTTGTCCGTTGACCTAATTTGAAAGAATAATAACATAACCCTTATTTTTGTCAAGCAGATTTTTTAAAGGAAAGCCAGTTGTTTTAATATAAGCGGGTCTTTTTTCCAGTCAGGCCTGACTTCGACGTGCGTTTCCAAAAAGACTTTCTTCTCAAGGAGCCCCTCTATCTCCGAACGCGCCTGCTGGCCTATATCTTTTAAAATCTGCCCGTTATGCCCTATCACAATGGCCTTTTGCGAATCCCTTTCTACCAGAATGACCGCGCGTATATAGATGATGTTGTTGGGCCTAGGCTGCATTTCATCCACATAAACTGCCAGGGAATAAGGCATTTCTTTATGCATCACGTAGAACAGTTTTTCTCTTATAATATCGGCTATAGCCAGCCTCTGCGGAAAATCCGAAACAATGTCTTGCGGGTAAAGTATGGACCCTTGCGGTAAATGCAGGAATATTTCCGTAAGCAGCTTATCGGCATTGGTCCCTTTAAGCGCGCACAATGGCATAAGCACAAGATCCGAGGGTATATCCTGCACTTTCTTTCCCTTGACCTGTTCCCAGAGCTTTATATAGGTATCCAAAAAAACGGCTTTCAGGTCTATTTTATTTAACCCC
>JAQTNM010000056.1:0-6333 GCA_028713875.1 Candidatus Omnitrophota bacterium
GTTTTGCTTATAGTCGCAGAACCGCTTAAGGCCGCAGGCATCAAAGGGGCAGGGGTTTATGGTATAGCCATGTTTACCGGCGTTGGCGCTATTCCGGTTGCAGTGGGGGCAACCCTGTTTAAAAAAGACACTTCCGAGGCGGAATTTAAAGCGACTCAAGAGGCGGTATTTGCAGCAGCTCTCAGGATAGCGGGGAAGAACGGCAGGGTTATCAGCCAGGACAGGCAAAAAGGCCTGATCAGGGCTAAGATAAGCGGGGCGGACATCTCAATAGATATATCCGGGATGCCTTCCGGAGGCAGCCGGGTAACGGTATCGGCGAGAAAATATTTTATCCCCAAACCCGAGCTTGCTTCAGGACTGCTTTATGAGATTAAAAGAGAAATAGAATAGAAAATGAAACTTTCCAGGCATAAGATCATCTAAATAGATGGAAGGCAAGAAGGATGAATTACAAAACGTGGCTAAAAGTGGGGTTGGTTCTGGTTTTTGCCTTTATAATCGGAGCGAAAGCGGAAGGGGGCGCTGATACCATGAAAAAAAAGAATTTATCCGACATAGAGCTGAAGAATAAATTAACCCCCGAACAATACCGCGTAACGAAGGAGAACGGCACGGAAGCGCCCTTTACCAATGCTTACTGGCACAATAAAGAAACGGGGCTTTACGTAGATGTTATCAGCGGCCAGCCGCTTTTTAGCTCAACCGAAAAATTTGATTCCGTAACCGGCTGGCCCAGCTTTGTCAGGCCGATAGACAAGGATGCCATTGTCGAAAAAACCGATAGAAGCTACGGTATGACCAGGACCGAGGTGCGCAGCAAAAAAGCGGACGCGCATCTGGGCCATGTCTTTGATGACGGCCCGGCGCCAACGGGGCAGCGTTACTGTATTAATTCCGCAGCCTTGCGTTTCATACCCGTCAAAGACCTGGAGAAGGAAGGCTACGGGGAATATCTGTACCTTTTTACAAAAAGCGAAGAGCCGGCGGCGACCCAGGCCCATAAGGCAAAGACTGAAATCGCGACTTTCGGCGCAGGGTGTTTCTGGGGAGTTGAATCGGCGTTCCGTCAGGTAAAAGGAGTGCTTAATGCGACGGTTGGCTTTATGGGCGGGACATTAAAGGATCCGACTTATGAGGATGTGTGTACGGATAAAACAGGGCATGCTGAAGTCGTCCGGGTTGAATTTGACCCGAAGCAGGTCTCCTATGAAAAATTACTGGATGTTTTTTGGGATATCCATGACCCTACCGCGCTTAACCGGCAGGGGCCTGATACGGGCACCCAATACCGTTCAGTGGTATTTTATTACAGCCCCCAGCAGAAAAAAGAAGCCTTGCTTTTCA
Source organism: Candidatus Omnitrophota bacterium (assembly GCA_028713875.1). Classification (GTDB taxonomy): domain Bacteria; phylum Omnitrophota; class Gorgyraeia; order Gygaellales; family Profunditerraquicolaceae; genus JAQTNM01. The sequence continues at coordinate 1,348 of JAQTNM010000056.1, forward strand.
AAGAAAAATTAGAGAAGTCAGGTAGATTCAAAAGGCCTGTCGTTACGGAAATAGCCCCGGCTAAAGAATTTTACAGGGCCGAAGAATACCATCAGCGCTACTATGAAAAGCACGGCTTAAATCCGGCCTGCCACCTTCCCGTAAAATAGAGAATACGGCAGGTAAAATCAGTTGTCTTTACCGGCCCCTTATGATAATATGAATATAATTTAAAAAAGGAGGATGGATATGGAGAGTAAAGGTGTATGTGCTGTCAGGGCAATATTGAAGGGGCTGGGCATACTTTTGCTTCTGGGAGCGGCGTTCGATGTCCTGCCTATCACGGATAATTTTGCCATATTTTTGGCTCTGGCCTGTTTTGTGATTTCCTGGGTTGTCAGAGGGATCGCAAAGAGCGGCGGCTCTGCCTGTTGTAAATAAAACTACCGCACTAAAAATCGGCGGGCTCCGGGAATAGCTCGGGGAGCCCGCTGGCACCCCCATTCAAGGATAGATAATGAAAAAAATCAGGAGTTTATTAACGAGCTTCTGGATTAAAGTCACCCTGGCCTTGATCTTTTCCATGCTTTTAGTGGGGGCAATGAGCAATTTTCTTATATATAAATTTACGCTTGATTCGCAATTCAATGAATTAAGGGATAAACTGAAGGTAATCGTACAGTCAGCAGCCTTGCTCATAGACGCAGATACGCTTGCGGGCATCCCTTTGAACCGGCAGGGCGTAAATTCCCCCCAATATAAGACCATCGTAGAGCAATTAAGGAAGATCAAAGCGGCTAACCCTCCCATTAAATATATTTATATTATGTCTAAGACGGACAAAGAAGGCATCTGGCAGTTTGTCGTTGACCCCGATCCTATTGTCGTGAATAAAAAGAAACAGAGGCTCACTGCTTATCCCGGAGACGCCTATGATGTCAGGCGTTTTCCGGAGATGCTCAATGCCTTTAATTGGCCGGCTGCGGATAAGAAGCTGGAGTCGGACCAGTGGGGGGTATCTTTATCCGGCTATGCGCCGATACGCGATAAAGACGGCAAGGCAGTAGCGGCACTGGGTATAGATATTGCGGCAAACCAGGTATATATGCTCCAGAGACAGGTCAATAAAAGGGCGCTTCTGGTCCTGGCTTGCGGGATAATCCTTTCTTTAGTGCTGGGGATACTCGTTTCAAAAAGGATTACCGGTCCGATCAGGAGACTGGTTGAAGGGACCCGGCGCATCGGCGCAGGAGACCTGCAGTACCGCGTAGAGATCAGCGGTAACGACGAAATAAGCGAATTGGCCTCTTCCTTTAACGAAATGGCAAAGAGTTTATCAGAGACCAGGAAAAAGCTACTGGGTTATTTTTATGATGTGGTGCAGTCAATGGTGCGGGTCCTGGAGGCAAAGGACCACTATACCAGAGGGCATTCCGAAAGGGTTGCCGGATACGCAGCCAGGGTAGCCGCAAAAATGGGTTTTTCCGCAGAGAAGATAGAGCTGCTGACAGAGATGGCCCTTCTTCACGATATAGGGAAATTGAGCATTAAGGACAATATCTTGAATAAAAAGGGACAGCTTACAGATGAAGAATGGGAAGAGATCAGAAAGCACCCCTTGATAGGAGAAGACATATTAAGGCCGGTTATCCTCGATGAGGAGATGCTGGCGATGGTCAGGGAACACCACGAACGTTATGACGGCAAAGGATACCCGGACCGGCTTAGCGGCGATAAGATCAACATCTTTGCTGCTATCCTCACAGTGGCCGATGCTTTTGACGCTATGACCTCGGAAAGGTCTTATCGGCCTGCCTTAAGCAAGCAGGATGCGGCCGCAGAACTTAAGGCAAAAAGCGGCACCCAGTTTAATCCCAAAGTCGTGGAGACGTTCATTGAAATTTTGAAAGACGAAAAAAACCAGCTTAGAAGATTTTAAATCGCTTAACATTATCGACGGCTGATGGTATAATCAACACAGGCACCTTAATTATTGAAAAAGGAGGATTGATGAGAAATATCAGCGCCATTCTTGTTCTTTTATCAGTTTTCTTTTTGTTAAACATCCGTCCGGGATATTCTCAGACCGTTCCGTCAGCGCCGGCTTCCAAAGAGACGGCGGTTAAGACGGTAGATGTAAATAAGGACGGCACCCCCGATATAACTTACTACGGCGACGGAAAACACATAACCAGGATCGAGGCGGATACCAACTATGACGGCAAGCCCGACGTGGTAGTGCATAATAAAGACGGGAAGTTCGCATCAGCGGAAGCGGATACGGATTATAACGGTACGATGGAGACAAAATTCAGCGACGTAGCCGCTTTTAATAAATGGCTCAACGCCAATAGTCCTGATTTCAATGATAAATTAGATAAAACCGATTGGCAGTTTGATCTGTTTAAGTTTTAATCCTCGCAGGACAACCCCCGTTAATTGTCTCATCATATAGAAATGAACAGGACGTTTAATTCCAGGGTTTATCTTGTCCTTACTTTTTTATGGGCAGCTCTGTTTTGCCGCGCAGCATTTGCCGCAGATATAGTTATCTACGGAGACAGCCAGTCCGATGCGGCGGCACAGCGTAAGGTTGTCCGGGCTATTATGCAGGTTAAGCCGGCGATAGTCTTTAGAGTGGGGGATATCGTAAATGACGGAGATGATCCCGGGCAATGGGAATTATTCAGGAAAATTGCCGCTCCTCTTTTAAAATCAGCGGAATATTTTCCCGCACTGGGCAACCATGACGGGGATTCCCGTCTTTATTTTGAGAATTTCCCTTATATCCGTAACCGGCGTTGGTATTCGCTCGATCGCATGGGGGTCCATTTTATCATCCTGGACAGTAATTCCGATTTAAGCCCGGAGTCTATCCAATACCGGTGGCTTGAGTCGGATTTACAGAAGGCCGGCAGGGACTCTTTTAAAATAGTTTTATTACATCACCCTCTTTATAGTGTTGGCTCCCATCGGGAAGACGAGAAGGGGTTAAGGCCAGGCCTGGTTCCATTGTTTGCAAAATACGGCGTATGCGCTGTTTTTTCCGGGCATGACCATAATTACCAGAGGTTCTTACGCGGTAACGTGTATTATATCGTAACCGGAGGCGGAGGATCCCCGCTATATGAGCGGACCAGGGACAGCCCCCATCTTAACAAGTTCGTTAAGGCGTATCACTTTTGTCTGCTATCCCCGCAAGGGAATGTTCTGAAGGTATCGGTATTTGACGATATCCTGAATGAAATAGATAGCTTTAATATCCCCGCGAATCCGGCCTTGAGGCTGGAAGACGCACAAGCGCTTTCCCCGGGGAAATGATACGTTTTAAAGAAGAGGCAATATGAAAAAGAGAGATTATAAATTCATGCAGGAGGCGATAAAAGAGGCGGCTAAGGGTTTGAAAAAGGGAGGTATCCCGATAGGCGCTGTTTTAGTTAAATCCGGCAAAATCATAGGCAGGGGGCACAACCGCAGGGTGCAGAAAAAATCCGCTATCCTGCATGCGGAAATGGATTGTCTTGAGAATGCCGGCAGGTTAAAAGCAGCGGATTACAAGAAATGCGTAATTTATTCTACGCTTTCTCCCTGCGATATGTGCACGGGAGCGATACTCCTGTATAAGATTCCGCTGGCGGTCATCGGAGAAAACAGGACTTTTAAGGGCCCGGAAGGGTATTCCCGGAAGAGAGGGTTAAAGATAATCGATCTTGATCTGGATGAATGCAGGCAGATGATGAAGGATTTCATCCTGCGCAAACCGGAATTGTGGAATGAAGATATCGGGGAAAAATAAGACCAGCGCAAAATTCATGAAGCTGGCGATAAAAGAAGCGCGGCGCAATATCAGGACCATGGACGGCGGTCCGTTTGGCGCCTGCATTGTAAAAGGGAACAAACTCCTGGCTGTCAGCCGCAACAAGGTATTGGTAAGCGACGCCACTGCCCATGCCGAGATAAATGCCATACGCCTGGCTTCAGCCAGAATAAAAAGCTATGATTTATCCGGTTGCGTAATTTATTCTACGACCGAGCCCTGCCCGATGTGTTTTAGCGCCATACACTGGGCTAAAATAGAAGGGGTTATTTACGGGACTACGATCAGCGACGCCAGAAGAATAGGCTTTAACGAGTTGAATATTTCATCAGCCCAGATGCGGCGCAAAGGAAAGAGCAGAGTAAAGCTGACAGGCGGATTCCTGAGGAAGGAGTGCCTTGAGCTCCTTGATGAGTGGTCGGCGCTGGAAAATAAAATGCTGTATTAGAAGAGGAGGTTAGCATGCGCGTAGAAGAACTGAAGGGGAAATTGGCGCTTTTTAAATTTTCCGAAGAAATAAGGCCGGACCTGTCTCTTTTCCAGATTTATAAGGATGAAATATGGGCGATCGTTACCGGCATAGATGATGTGGGGGTATGGATAGAAAACCCGGCATATGAACTGGGGGTATGGTGGGATGATAAGGGAAACCTTATCCCGCAGCATAAGCAGGTAAAAGAAAAAATAAGAGCGAACATACTTATCGCCTGGCGTTACATAAAAGCGATCATGGACGTGGAAGACGAGCGTTTCAAAAAAGTAAAAAGCGAACGGCTGCCGGGTTTCCAGGCCTATAAATAATCCCATGCTAAAGAAAACCCTTATTTTAACTAACCGCCAGATACAAGAATTAATCGGTATGCGCCAGGCCCTTAAGATCGTGGAAGAGTCATTCATAGCCCATGCGCAGGGCAAAACCCGGATGCCGGCTAAGATTTATATACATCTGAATAAATATCGTGGTGATTTCCGCGCCATGCCCGCATATATCGGGGGGATGGAGGCCTGTGGCATAAAATGGGTTAATGTGCACCCTGAAAATAAAAAACACGGCCTGCCTTCGGTTATGGCAGTAATAGTTTTAAATGACCCTAAGACAGGATTTCCGCTGGCGATAATGGACGGCACCTATGTTACCAATTTAAGGACCGGCGCATCAGGAGGCATTGCCGCAAAATACCTTGCCAATA
>JAQTNM010000056.1:6343-8369 GCA_028713875.1 Candidatus Omnitrophota bacterium
ATCGTTCCAAGACAGAAGGTTTCATCAGGGAAATTGATTCCCCTCAGGCAAAAATAGAATGCTGTATGGATGCCCGGGAGTGCATAAGAGGCGCGGATATAGTAGTTACCACCACTCCTTCAAGAAAGCCCGTTGTAAAAGCCTCGTGGATATCTCCGGGAACGCATATAAACGCAATCGGCGCAGATGCCAGAGGAAAAGAAGAATTGGCGCCGGCAATACTCAAAAAAGCCAAAGTCGTAGTTGACGACAGGCCCCAGGCAATGCACAGCGGAGAAATAAACGTGCCCGTTTCCAAAAAAATCATCAAAGAAAGCGATATTTACGCAAGCCTCGGAGAAGTAATCGCAGGAAAGAAAAAAGGCCGGGCATCAAAAGACGAAATAACCGTGTTTGACTCTACGGGCCTGGCGATTTGCGATGTTGCGGTGGCGGATTATGTTTACAAGGAAGCGCTAAGGAGGGGCATGGGAAGGCATATCAGGATTTTATAACTCGTAATTAAGGACTTGTTTTAAAAAACATTTTTATCCCGCTTATTTTTTAGATGGACAGAAAAAAATTAGCCCTCATACATATTATCAAGAAAGAGCTTAACCTCAGCGATATGGAATATAGGAATATATTACAGGAAGCAGCCGGTGTTCAAAGCGCAAAAGACCTGGATGAGGATAAATTCCGGAAATTAATGAATTATTTTGTGCGCAGCAAATATTACCAGCTCAACCCCTTTGGCCTGACCATGAAGCAGAAGCTTTATATCCAATATCTCGCCGGACAGATGGGCTGGGAAGGGCCGCATCTTAAAAATTTTTTACACAAGTATTACCATAAGGCAGCTATCGAAGAGTTAACTAAAGAAGAAGCAAGTAAGGTCATAGAGTCGCTTAAGAACGTAAAAGAACACCGAAAATAACGCAGGCGCGCTTTTGCTCCGAAAGAAGCCGGTGTACAGGCAGAGAAAAGGAGGATTGAAGGTGGATAATGCGATCCCGGTAACAAAAGATATTTTCTGGACGGGGGTTAACGATACCAAGACTCAGCTCTTTGAAGCCATCTGGCCGCTTCCGCACGGGATATCCTATAACTCCTACGTCATAAATGACGAAAAAGTACTCCTGGTGGATACGGTAAAGGAGAGCTTTATTGAGACTTATCTGGATAATATCAAAAATGCGCTCCAGAATAAAAAGGGCATCGATTATCTGGTGATCACGCATATGGAGCCAGATCATTCCGGTGCGATAAAGGCGCTCCTGGAGGAATACCCGGGTATACAGATAATCGGCAATGCCAAGACCGCGGAGTTGCTGAAGTGCTTCTTTGGCATAGAAAAGAACGTCAAGGTGATCAAGGATAAAGAGACGCTGCAAACAGGCAGGCACAAACTCACCTTTTTGCTTACGCCGATGGTGCATTGGCCGGAAACCATGATGGCTTATGAGGAGGCCGACAGAGTGCTTTTTTCAGGAGACGCCTTCGGGGGGTTCGGAACGCTGGATAAGGGAATTTTTGACGACGAAGTTGACCTGGATTTTTTTGAAGAAGAGACCCGGCGCTATTTTTCCAATATTATCGGAAAATACAGCGCAATGGTCCAGAAGGCCATTTCTCAACTAAAAGAATTGGATATCTGCGCAGTTGCTTCCACCCACGGCCCGGTTTACAGGAAGGATCCGCAACGCATCATCAGCCGCTATAGCAAATGGAGCAATTATGAGACGGAAAACGGCGCGGTAATTGTCTACGGTTCAATGTACGGCAATACCGAGAAAATGGCAGAGGCAGTGGCAAGGAAACTGGCCGAGGAAAAAATAAAAGACATCAGGGTGCATGATGTTTCCCGGTCGCACATATCCTTCATTATCAATGATATCTGGCGCTTTAAAGGCTTGATCCTGGCAGGTTGCACTTATAATACGAGACTTTTTCCTCTCATGGACAACCTTACCCGATTTTTGGAAAATGAAACTATCAAAAACCATGTTCTAGGTGTCATCGGTAATTACGGCTGGAGCGGAGGGGC
>JAQTNM010000057.1 GCA_028713875.1 Candidatus Omnitrophota bacterium
GACAGGCATAAAGACATGCGGGAATACCTGGAGGCCAAGAAACGCATATTTTTAAACCAGGATAAAAATGACTACCTGGTACTTAATGAACAGGACGGGGTTTTGAAGGATCTGGCAAAAGAAGCCAGGTCGCAGGTTGCATATTTTAGCGGATCAACAGAGTTAAACCCCAACCAGGCGGCAGTGGTAACAGCGGTTTCCCTATTGGGCATAGGCAAGGATGCCTGCTTAAAGGTATTTGGCGAATTTAAAGGCCTGGAGCACCGGTTTGAATATGTGGCCGAGATCAATAATATAAAATTTATCAACGATTCCAAAGCCACCACCGTGGAATCAGCTATTTGGGCCTTAAGTAACATATCTTCTCCGGTAATCCTGATCGCCGGGGGCAGGGATAAGGGCGTAGATTACAGAGGCATTCTGGATTCTGCGCGTAAAAAGGTAAAAGAAGTAATCTTAATAGGGGAGGCAAAAGAAAAAATGAGAGCCTCGCTTAAGGGCTATTTATCGCTTGATGAAGCCCAGACCCTGCCGGCGGCGGTAAATAAGGCCTTTAACAAGGCTTGCCCCGGAGACTGCGTGCTGCTTTCTCCTATGTGCTCAAGTTTTGATATGTTCGCCAACTACGAAGAGAGGGGAAAGGCATTTAAAGGCGCAGTTTATAATCTAGCCAAAAACAAGGCATAAGATGATACGTCATGCAAGGATAAATTTATTTAACGTAACCATCATTTTAATATGCGTAGGCATAGTGATGATTTACAGCGCTTCTAACATTTATGCCTGGCAGAGGTATAATGACCAGTTCTTTTTCCTGAAAAGGCACGTCAGCTTTGTGGTCATAGGAGCGCTGCTTGCTTTGCTGGTGATGGGTTTTGATTACCGGAAAATACGGAAATACTCAAAACCGCTGGTGTTATTGTCGTTCGTGCTTTTACTGCTGGTATTGATACCCGGCATAGGAAGGGAGGTGGCTGGAGCGCGCAGGTGGTTCAGGTTCAAGTTCCTGAGTTTCCAGCCTTCGGAATTGGCAAACCTGGCGGTAATTATTTATACTGCGGATTTCATATCCCGCAAAGGAAATACCGTGACTACATTCTGGAAAGGGTTTGTCCCTCCGGCGGCAGTCCTGGGCATGACCGTGTTCTTTATCCTGGCACAGCCGGACCTGGGCACGGCAGTGTCTCTGGGGATCGTAGTAATGATCATGCTCTTCGTGGCAGGTTTAAGGCTTTCCTATCTTTTATCATTGATATTGTTAAGCCTGCCCGCACTTTATGTTTTGATATTCAGCGTCCCCTATCGCCGGATGCGCATCCTTGCTTTCCTGAATCCCTATACCGACCCCAAGGGCATGGGGTTCCAGATTATCCAGTCGCAGATCGCCCTTGGCTCAGGAGGGCTCTTTGGCGTAGGCATAGGACATTCAAAACAGAAATTATTTTATCTGCCGGCTGCGCATACGGATTTTATTTTTTCCATAATCGGAGAAGAGCTGGGTTTGATCGGCACGGTCGGCATCATCCTGCTATTCCTGATTTTTATCCGCCAGGCGCTTAAGATAATCAGGAATGCCCCGGATCAATTCGGGTATTTTTTAAGTATGGGCCTGGTTTTGATGATCTGCTTTAAGGCGGCGATAAATATCGGGGTGTCCTGCGGGGTATTGCCGACAAAAGGCCTGCCCTTACCGTTTATAAGTTACGGGGGCTCCTCATTTATTTTTGACATGATCAGTGTAGGGATATTGATGAATATCGGCCGCACCGGAGAATATCCATGAGAATCTTGGTGGCCACCGGCTCAAGCGGTGGGCATGTGTTCCCGGCTATAAGCCTGCTGACAGAATTAAAAATGAAATACGCGGATTTAGAGGCGCTTTTAATTCTGCCGCGCGATTGTATCTTAAGCGGTAAAGATATTTTTCCCTGCGAAGTCAGGTATATCCCGGTATCGCCAATTAAATTCAAACTTGATCTTAAGAATATTGTAGCGGTTTTTAATTTACTGAAAGGCGCCTGTAAAAGCCTGTTTATACTCATGGAGTTTAGGCCGGATGTAGTAGTGGGATTCGGGAGCCTGGTTTCTATCCCGGTGATAATTTTTGCCTGGCTTATGCGCATAAGCACATTGATACATGAACAGAATGTGGTCATCGGCAGGAGTAACAGGTTCCTCTGCGCATTCGCGGACAGGATTGCAGTTTCTTTCCCCCAGAGCCGCGGATATTTCCGGGGACGCAAGGACAAAATAATCTACACCGGCAACCCCATACGCCCGGAATTGACGAAAATAGACAGGTCAAAGGCCCTGGATTTTTTCGGGCTCGGCAGCGACAGCTTCACCATACTGGCAATGGGCGGCAGTAAGGGCAGTCACAGGATCAACATTGAATTTTTAAAAGCCGTTGCAGGCATCTCCAGGGGGTACAAGTTCCAGGTCATTCATTTATGCGGCCAAGGCGATTACGACCTTTTAAATCAAGGGTATGGGGAGCTGGATGTAAGGGCCAGATTATTTTCATTCCTGGGGCCGATGCATTACGCCTATAGCGCATCTGACCTGGTCCTGTGCCGCTGCGGCGCGCTCACTATTTCCGAAATAATGTTTTTTGCCCTTCCGGCGATACTTGTACCCTATCCGCACGCTTACGCGCACCAGTCGGCAAATGCCATGGTCCTGGCGGAGAAAGGGAGCGCCGTCATAATCAAAGACGAGGAATTAAGCGCCGCCGTAATAAAGAACAAGGCAGAGTATTTTATGGCTCACCAGGATGAGTTGAATAATATGCGTTTGAGCTACCGGGATTTTCTTATCACCGACGCAAACCGGACATTGGCAGAGGCTGTTTTAGCATTGGCGGCTTAAAAGGTCATGAAAAGATACTTCGTCTGTTTGCTGGCTGTTTTTATATCGGCCAATTTTGTTTTTGCGCAGGACTGGAATACCGCAAAGAGCACGCATTTTATAATATATTATAAGAACGCGCCCGGCGGATTTATTGATGAGTTGACCGCGAAAGCTGAAAATTATTACGATAAAATAGCCGATGACCTGGGTTTCAGGCGTTATAATTTCTGGCTATGGGATAACCGAGCCAAGATTTATATATACGATGATGAGAAAGACTACCAGGCTGCCAGGGGCCAGCCTTCCTGGTCTTCGGGTTGCGCATACCCGCGGGAGAAAGTGATCTATTCTTTCCCTTACGCGAAGAAATTTTTTGATACCATATTGCCTCATGAAATGGGGCACATAGTTTTCAGGGAATTCGTGGGTTTTGATAACCCGGCCGTGCCGGCCTGGTTAGACGAAGGGGTAGCCAGCTATCAGCAGGAGCTAAGGTTTTCCGGAGCCGGAATAATAGTAAAAGATGCTTTAGGGAAAAATAAGCTTATGTCTTTGAGTAAGTTAAATGCGGTCAATCCCCAAATCCTGACTGATGCTGATGCGGTTAATCTTTTTTATGCGCAGGCAGTAAGCGTTGTGGATTACTTGATTAAAGAATTCGGACGGGACAGATTTGTAGTATTCTGCCAGACGTTGAGAGACAAGAAGAATTTGGATAAGGCATTAATTTGGGCTTATTCCTTCCAAGATACCGGAGAACTGGACCAGGCATGGCGCAGTTATCTGAGCAGGTAAAGAGGCACATTCATTTTGTAGGCATAGGCGGTATCGGCATGAGCGGTATTGCCCGGCTCTTTCTCTGCCGGGGCGCAAGGGTAAGCGGTTCCGACCTTAAAGAGAATAAAATCACCGCTCAGCTTAAAAAAGAGGGGGCAGATGTATTCACCGGGCATGATGCCGCCAATATTTCCGGGGCAGACCTCGTGGTTTATTCTTCGGCGATCGCAGCAGAGAACCCGGAGATTGCCGCAGCAAAAAAACAGGGCGTATCTTTAATAAAGCGCGCCCAGGCATTAAGCCTGCTTATGCAGGATAAGATCACGGTCACGGTAGCAGGCAGCCACGGCAAGACCACGACCACTTCTCTCGTATCTTGTCTTTTGCTTGAGGCGGGCCTGAATCCTACCGTTGCCATAGGAGGAATTTTAAAGAACATCGATAATAACGCATGCAGCGGTGAAGGTGAATTTTTTGTTGCGGAAGCCGATGAATCCGACGGTTCATTCCTGTATTATAAGCCCAGGTATTCCATAGTTACAAATATTGACCGGGAGCATTTAGATTATTATGGGGATTTTGAAAATGAGGTTGCGGCTTTCGGCAAGTTTATCCGCCGGACCGGGGAGGGAGGGTGTCTTTTCTGCTGTAACGATGACGCTGCCTTAAAGCGCATACTTAATGGTTACCGGGGTAAATATGTGCTTTTCGGCTTGAGCGAAGAAGCCCAGGTTTATCCGAGAAATATTAGCGTCAATGGATTGAATTCCGAATTTGACTGTTACCGGGGGAATAAATTAGTGTCCAGGTTTTGTCTGTCTTTAGCCGGACGGCATAATATTTCCAATGCCCTGGCAGTCATTGCGCTGGGCCTGGAGCTGGGCATAGAGGTTAAAGTAATTAAAAGGGTTTTAAGCGAATATAAAGGAGCGGGCCGCAGGACTGAGATCAAATTCAAAAATGACCAATATTTGGTTATCGATGATTACGCGCATCATCCCGCGGAAATAAAAGCGACGCTGGCAGCCTTGCGGGACGTCAAGCCCGGGCGCATTATCGCGGTATTCCAGCCCCACCGCTTTAGCCGGACCAAGCTGCTTTTGGAAGAATTCGGAAGGAGCTTTGGTCTGGCTGACTATGTGATCATAAGCGATATTTATCCCGCGGGAGAGCTGCCTATTGAAGGCGTCAGCGCCGTAAATATACTGGACAAGATAAAAGAACATTCTCCAGCCAAAGAAGCGATCTATTTACCTAAAGAGGAAATATCCGCTCATATACTGCGGATTATGCGCCCGCAGGACCTGGTGGTGACTCTGGGCGCAGGCGACATTGTGAGAGTGTGTGATGAGCTGGTGGAAAAAATTAAAGGGTAAAGTTAAGTTAAAAGAGCCGCTGAAAAAACATACCACTTTTAAGATCGGCGGACCGGCGAGGTTTTTCATTGAGCCCAGGGATGCGCAGGATTTAAGGCGGGCGCTGATTTTTTTAAAACGATACCGGATACCTGTTTTTGTTATAGGCGCAGGCAGTAACCTCCTTATAAGCGACAGGGGCTTCAATGGCGCAGTCTTGAGGCTGGGAGCCCCGTATTTTAAACAAATTATTTTTAAAGGCACGGACCTTAAGGCAGGCGCAGGGGTAAATCTTAATAAGATGGTCGCTGCATGTACAAAACGCGGCTTGTCGGGAGCCGAATTTCTTGTTGGCATCCCCGGAACGGTAGGAGGCAGCCTCGCTGTAAATGCCGGGGAGGCTAAAGAGGGAAGGAGCATAGGCAACCTGCTGGAAAAAGTCACGGTTATGGATTATAATGGAGATTTGAAGGAGATAGATAAAAAAGACATAAAATTCAGATACCGTTCTTCCAGTTTATCCAGGTATATCATCCTGGATGCGCGTTTTAAGCTGGGCAGAAAAAAAAGGGAAGAGATAGAAAAGACCGTGAATAAATATGTCGCGTATCGCAGGGCGAGCCAGGATTACTCCGGGCCTTCTGCGGGCTGCATCTTTAAAAATCCCCGGCAAACATCCGCAGGCAGATTGATAGATTTATGCGGCTTAAAAGGTAAAAGGGTAGCCGGGGCAGGGATATCTTTAAAACACGCCAATTTCATCATCAATAATGCAGGCGCAAAATCCGGGGATGTATTAAAGCTGATGGGTATGATTAAAAGAAAAGTGAAGAATAAATTTAATGTAGATTTAAAACCGGAAATCAAGATATGGCGATAGAGCAGAAAAACAGCTCCGGAAAATTGGGCAGGATAGGCGTGCTTATGGGGGGGCCTTCCACGGAAAGAGAAGTCTCTTTAAAATCAGGCAAGGCTGTATGCGACAGCTTAAAAGCGCACGGTGCCCAGATATACGGCATTGATATCACCACGGATAACCGCCAGGAGAATATCAGGTTGATCAAGTCTTATGACCTGGATTGCGCCTTTATCGCCTTGCACGGCCGCTTCGGGGAAGACGGACAGATCCAAGAATTATTGGATGAGCTTAAGATCCCTTATACCGGCTCAGGAGCGTTGGCCAGTAAACTGGCGATGGATAAAGCGGCATCTTTGCATGTCTTTGAAGTCAGCGGGCTTACAATCCCAAGATATGAGGTCGTAGACATCTCTTCCTACAGCCCCAGCTGGAAGATGCGCGCTAAATCAGGTTTTCCGTTGGTGGTCAAACCGGCGAATCATGGCTCCAGTATAGGGTTATCGATAATTGATGAAGTCAGGCAGCTGGACAGTGCCGTTGCCCTGGCTTTCAGTTTCGACTCCAGGGTAATTATCCAGGAATACATACCGGGGAGGGAAATAACCGTCGGTATCCTGGATAACGAGGTTTTGCCGGTCATAGAGATTATCCCCAGCAGGAGGTTCTTTGATTATAAAGCCAAATACCAGCCGGGCCTGACTGATTACATAGTGCCTGCAAGACTGGATGAGGCGGTTGTAAAGAGGGCGCAAGAGACGGCCCTGTCAGCTCACCTGGCCCTGGGGTGTTTCGGCTGCTCCAGGGTAGATATGATACTTGATAAATATGATATCCCTTTTATTTTAGAAATAAACACTATACCCGGGCTTACCCAGACCAGCCTTCTGCCCAAGGCAGCAAAGGTTGCCGGCATAGATTTTACAAATCTCTGCATTAAATTAATTGAATTAGCTTATGAAAAAACAGAAGACCAAACCGGCAATTAAGACAGCAGCGGCTGTCGTTATAGCTTCGTTGATCCTCGCCTTTATCGCCGCCTCTGTATGGCATAACCTTAAAAAACTGGATTATTTCAAAATAAAGGAAGTTATCAGCAGTGAAAATAACACAATCGATCTGTCTTATCTAAAGGGGGAGAATATATTCTCTCTGGACCTGGACAAACAGGCTTATTACCTGTCGCAGCTTTATCCAATCTACAGGAAGATACGCCTGATCAGGATCTTGCCAGGCAGGATATATGTAGATTTTATCAGGCGCAAACCTCTTGCCCGCCTGAAGCTTTACAAGTATTTTTATGTAGATGCTGATTCGGTCCTATTTGATGTCTCTGCGCAGACCCAGACAGAGGATTTTCCGGTGATCCTGGGTCTTGAGACCAGGATCTTCGGGCCCAAGCCCGGGAAGAAATTTGACGTAAAAGAGCTAAATACCGCCCTGGGTATAATCAAGGAGATACAGAATAACCGCTACTTAAGGCCCTGCAGGATCAAAAAAATAGATATGACCCATCCCGTAAACATATCGGTGTTCCTGGAACTGTCTTCCAAGGGGGCATACCCTGCGGCCGGGGCTGTTTCCGGGGGAGAGGTGGAAGTCATAATGGGGCAATCGGATATCCGTGACAAGATCAATATCCTCGGGGCGTTTATTATTCAGTTGAAAAAAGACTGGTTTAATATAAAATATATCGACCTGAGGTTCAAAGAACCGGTCGTTAAATTTAAGGATAAAAAAGATGTTAAAAAATAATTATATCTGCGCCCTGGATATAGGCTCAACTAAAATCGCGGCTGTCGCCGCAGAAATCAAAAAGAAGAAAGTCTCATCGGTTTTCTTTGTGACTTCCCCCGTAAAGGGGATAAAGAAAGGCACCATCGTGAATTCCGTAGAGCTGGTGGGCTCCATAGAGCAGGCCCTGGATAAGCTGCGCGCCGCATCCGGCATAAACATCAAATTTGTCTATGCCAATATCTCCGGCAGGGATATCGTTACTTCCCATGCCCAGGCGATCATACCTTTAGCCGAAAGAGGGAACAAGGTCATTATGCCTTCGGACATCCGTAAGGTAACCGAACAAGCGCGCATACTCGGCTCCAATCTTGATGAAGAGATAATCCACCAGGTCCCCTTCAGCTATTCCATAGATTCAAAAAATAAGATCGCCAATCCCCTGGGATTGTACAGCCATAAACTGGAAGTGGACCTTTATTTGATCTGCGGGAAACTCGCTTCCATACAGAGCCTTATCCGCGCGGTAAATCAGGCGGGTGCAGAGATAAAGAACCTGTTCTTTTCCGGGATAGCCACGGCTGAGGCGGTTTTAAGCAACGAGCTTAAAAAAGGCCAGAATATACTTTGCGATATCGGGGGGGATGTAACCGAGATACTGCTGTTTAAAGACGGCCTGTTGAGGCACACCGAAGTCCTGGAGATGGGTGGGGATGACCTGACGAATGCGCTTTGCGAAGAATTAAAGAT
>JAQTNM010000058.1 GCA_028713875.1 Candidatus Omnitrophota bacterium
GATTAAAGAACCCTCCTTTTTTAGTTTTTCCCTTAATTATTAAAAATACTTGACTTATATTATCTTTAGTAGTATAAATAAAAATTAAATTAAGCACAAAAAATTTTATCCGCTTAAATACCCGTTTAATTAAAGAAACCTATGCGCAGCATCGACTTCCCCCAAAAAGAAGAACTCAGCGAAAAAGAAAAACGCAATATCGCCATCCTGGATATTTTAAGAAGACAGGGTCCGATCAGCCGGCCGGATATCTCCAAGGAACTGGGGGTAAACGTGGTAACCATCTCAAACTACGTTGATGAATTTATAAAAAATAATCTGGTTTATGAGAAAGAGCTTGATATCTCCGAAGGCGGAAGGAGACCTACGCTGCTGGATTTGAATTCTCAGGCCGGTTATGCCGTCGGCATAGGCCTGAACCTTACGAATATGGTGGGCCTGTTGATAGACTTAAGGGGCAATATTATCACCAAGACCCAGGTTTCCAGACCCCGGGCATCCGTTAAAGAAGTCATAGAGTGCGTATTGGAGATTACCCGCGAGATACTGCGGCGATCCAAAGATTACCTGCCGCACATCAAGGGCGTCGGGGTGGGCATAGCGGGCTTAGTCAATAAAAAAGACGGTTCCATCCATTGGCCGCAGAAAATGGATCACTATTACAGCTATGCCTCGGTGGACCTGCCGCTTCGCGAGATCCTTGAAAAAGAGTTTAACCTGCCGGCGCTGATTGAAAATGATGCCAGCTGCGCCTGTTTCGGCGAGCATTGGCTGGATCTGGGCCGCGCCTATAAGAATGTCCTGTTTATGTTTTCCGGAGTCGGCTGCGGCATAATGATTAACGGCGAGATGTATACCGGAACCAGCGGTTATGCCGGGGAGATTTCCATCTATAATTTCAAGGAACAGGACCTTTTTAACTGCGAATTCGGCAAACCCTGTTTCTTAAAACGCTGGGAGACGGATTTAGGCATAACGGATGAACTTAAGTCTATGCTGGCTAAAGACAAAGAAGAGGCAATGAAATTCCTGAAGTTAACCTCCTCTGTCGGACTTGATAACCTGGATTTAAGGAGCATATTTATTGCTGCCCGCGCTAAAGATCCTCTGGCATTGCTTGTACTGGAGAGGGCGTCCAGGCGCTTAGGCATTAAGATCGCGCAACTGGTCAATTTATTCAACCCCGAGGTCGTAGTCATCGGAGGGGGGCTGGAGGAAGCCGGCGAGGAATTTTTAAATAAGGTAAATGCTACAGTTAAAGACTGGGCCTTCCGCGAAATTACCGAAGATTTAAAGATCATATATTCGCAATTAAGAGAAAATGCCGTTAGTCTGGGAGCGGCCAGCCTCGTGATAGAAAATATATTTGCCGGGGTATAGTCAAAAAGGAGCGTTCGTGGATAATAAAGTTAAAATAATTATCATCGCGCTCATCGCCGTATTAGCTTTAAGCTTTTTTGTTTCCTTCCAGGCTTATACTTCCAAACAGACAATAGCCAGGGAAAGGGATTCCTTAAAGAGCAGCAATGAATCCCTGGTCAGAAAAACCAATGAGACGCTGGCGCAGATCCAGCAGCTGCAGAATCGCATGAATGCCATGAATGCCGACCTGGATAGGCTGACAAAAGAAAAAACGGAGATCCAGGACAAACTTGATTTAGCGAATAAAGAAAAAGCAGGTTTAGCCGAACAGGTGAAAATCCTGAAGGCACGGCAAATGGATAGCGCAGACATCCAGGCCATAAAAAACGAAAATGCGTTTTTGAAACGGCAGCTCAAGGCATTAAACAACCGCAGGTTAGAGCTGGAAGGCAAATTGGCTAATATTCAGGATAAGAATAATATGCTGAATAGCCAGCTTTCCGGGATGGAATCCATGTTGAAGGAAAGGATATCCAAAACAGGAGGGGTATCGTCCTCCCTGATGCA
The DNA here is from genome assembly GCA_028713875.1 of Candidatus Omnitrophota bacterium. Classification (GTDB taxonomy): domain Bacteria; phylum Omnitrophota; class Gorgyraeia; order Gygaellales; family Profunditerraquicolaceae; genus JAQTNM01. The sequence continues at coordinate 1,930 of JAQTNM010000058.1, forward strand.
GGGGATACCGTCGCCTAATACCGCAAATACACAAACCGGTAAAAAAGAATTCGTAGAATTGCCTCCTATAGTGGTGAGGCCGCAAAAATCAAGCTTGTCCGAAGCGGATATAAGTGGGCTTGCGGGAAAAGTTTTAGCCGTAAACCGCGAAAATAATTTTATTATAATAGACGTTGGAGAAGATGACGGCGTAAAGACAGGGCACATCTTCACGGTATACAGGCAAAACCGGCCCATTGCAGAGGTAAGCGTTATCCAGACCCGCAATGACATTTCGGCCTGCGATATAATGAAAGAAGAGACGGCCATAAAAGTGGGCGATACTCTCAAATAGATTCGTAATCATGGTGCGTATTAGAAAAGGCCCCTCCAAAACCATTTCCATTGAAGATGTTGCCCGGTTAGCCGGCGTATCCATAACCACGGTCTCGCGCGTAATCAACAAGATCCCTTCGGTCAAAGCAAAAAACCGCCTTAAGGTTCAGGAAGCGATAAAAGAGCTTAAATTTGAACCCTCGGTTTTTGCGCAAAGGCTGGCTACCGGCAAAAGTAATGTCGTGGCCCTGGTCATACCGCGCTATGAAGGGATATTCTATTCATTTTATGCGCTGGAACTGATCCGCGGCATAGGGACGCTGTGCTCCGCCTTGAAATTGGATTTGCTTCTGCGCCTTGCAGACTCTAGCAGCCCGCTTAATCTAAAAGGTGCGGGAGGCATAATCTTTGCGGACATTATCTCTAACCGCAGCCAGCTTATAGAAGCCCTGGATAATCATATCCCTTCCATTGTCATTAACAATTACGTCAAAGATTTAGAGGTAAGCTGTATATCTATTGATAATGAGGGCGGGGCAGAGAGCGCGGTGAATTATTTGATTAGCCTGGGGCACCGCAAGATCGCCCATATCACCGGGGACCTCATCACCCAGGCGGCGGCGCAGAGGCTGCAGGGATATAAAAAAGCTTTAGAAAAAAATAAACTGCCGGTTAGCGATGATTATATTGTGAAGACCGATTATTCACGCGGCCAGGCCAGGTCTGCCGCGGAGAAATTGTTCAAGATGCCTAATCCGCCGACAGCCGTATTCGTTTCTTCGGATTCAATGGCCTTGGAAGTTATGGCTTTGGTTAAAGAGTTAGATAAAGATGTGCCTAAAGATTTATCCATAGTCGGATTTGATGATAATCCCTCCGGGCTTTATGGCCCGGTAGCCCTGACTACAGTCAGGCAGCCGCTGGTCAAAATGGCGCAGGAAAGCGTAAAAGAACTGAGCCTTTTGATGAAAGCGCAGAAACCGCAAAGCCCCAAAAAAATTGTTTTGCCGACTGAGCTGGTAATCAGGGAGTCCTGCCGGCCTCTCAAAATTTAAATACAATTTGTTGTATAATTTTTTATAATACATACTACATATTGTATTTTCATATTGACAAACACTTTATAAAATTGTATACTTTAAATAGAAGATAAAAAACTTTAGGAAAACGAGGTGAGATATGGCTTTAAGATTATCGGACAACGCTTTAAAGGTATTGGAAAGAAGATACCTCAAGAAAGACGAGAACGGCAAGGTTATTGAAAGCCCTGAAGAGATGTTCGGCCGCGTAGCCAATGCCATTGCCGCTGCAGACAAATCTTACGGTAAAACGGACAAAGAGATTGCCGCCCTGCAGGAGGATTTTTACCGCGCCATGACGGAGCTGGAATTCATACCGAATTCCCCCTGCCTGATGAACGCCGGCAAAGACCTGGGGCAGCTTTCCGCCTGTTTTACGCTTCCCATCAGCGATTCCATGGACTCTATATTTGAGACCCTGAAGGCCACCGCCATAATCCATAAATCCGGAGGCGGCACCGGTTTTTCTTTTTCGCGCCTGCGTCCGAAAAACTCCGTGGTCAAGACCACCGGAGGCGTTGCCTCCGGGCCTGTTTCTTTCATGAAAGTCTACGATGCCGCTACGGAAGCGGTGAAGCAGGGCGGCACGCGCCGCGGCGCGAACATGGGGATCCTCAGGGTAGACCACCCCGACATCATGGAATTTATCAGGTGCAAGGAAAATAACGACGTGATCAATAATTTCAATATTTCGGTAGCGATCACCGATGATTTCATGAAGGCGCTGGCAGAGGGCAGGGAGTATGATCTGGTTGACCCTCATTACCAGAAGATGGTTAAGCGGCTTAATGCCAAAGAAGTATTTGACCTGATCGTCAGGCAGGCGCATAAGAACGGCGAGCCGGGGATTATCTTTATTGACCGGGTTAATCAATGCAATCCCACCCCTAAATTAGGCAAGATTGAAAGCACTAATCCCTGCGGTGAACAGCCGCTCCTGCCTTATGAGAGCTGCGACCTGGGCTCAATAAACCTTTGCAAGATGTATAAGCGCTCAAACAACGGCCGCTATGAGATTGACTGGGATAAATTAAGGCAAGTTAGCCGTTTAAGCGTGCACTTCCTGGATAACCTTATTGACGTGAACAAGTTCCCTCTCCCGGAGATAGAGAAGGCCACGAAAGCCACGCGTAAGATCGGCTTGGGAGTTATGGGTTGGGCCAGCCTCTTGATACGTTTAGGAATAGCCTATAATTCCGACGAAGCAGTGGCCCTGGCGGAAAAGATAATGTCTTTTGTCTTAAATGAAGCTGTCAAAAGATCGCAGGAATTGGCAGCAGAAAAGGGGACTTTTCCTGCTTTTAAGGGCAGTATCTACGATAAGAAAGATTCCGGCTTAAAGATGCGTAACGCCACTTTGACCACCATAGCTCCTACCGGTACCATTAGTATCATTGCCGGACCTTGTTCCTCGGGGATCGAGCCGTTATTTGCCGTGGTTTATTACCGCAATGTCATGGATAATGATAAATTAGTGGAGGTTGACCCTCTTTTTGAGGAGATCGCCAGGGAACATGGATTTTACAGCCGCGGCCTGATGGAGAAAATCGCTGAGAGTGCTTCGCTGCAGAATATAGAGGGTATCCCCGCGGATGTTAAAAAGGTATTTGTGACCGCTCACGACATATCCCCGGAATGGCACGTGCGCATGCAGGCTGCTTTCCAAAAATACGTACATAATGCCACTTCAAAAACCATAAATTTCCCGCACGAAGCAACCATGGAAGACGTAAGAAAGGCATACCTTCTGGCTTATGATTTGGGTTGTAAAGGCATTACTATCTATCGCGACAAGAGCAGGGAAGAGCAGGTCTTAAATATCGGCAGCAAAGAGCCCAATCCCGGAAAGAAGACCGTGGATATAGAGCCGGGTAAGATCGCTCCGCGGCCCAGACCCGAAGTAATTACGGGTACCACCACCAAAGTAGCCACGGGATGCGGTAATTTGTACGTAACCATAAATATTGATGAGCAAGGCAAGCCTTTTGAGCTTTTTACACAGATGGGTAAGGCCGGCGGCTGCGCTGCCAGCCAGCTTGAAGCTTTAGGCAGGCTCGTATCCCTGGCTTTTCGCTCCGGCATAGAAGTAAAGGCCATAATCGAGCAGCTGCGTAATATACGCTGCCCCAGCCCTTCCTGGGAAAAAGGACAGCGCATATTCTCCTGTTCGGATGCGATCGCCCGCGTAGTCGAGAAAAGGCTGGTTAACAGTAAAGTCGCCCCCGTGGCCGTAGAAACCACTCTGGTAGCAATGAAACACTCCCACAATGATGAGGTGACCACCTCTGATTTTACCGCCCATGGAGAGATTATGGGCGTCTGTCCTGATTGCGGCGGGACGCTGCGGCATGAAGAAGGCTGCCTGAAATGCCAGGGCTGTGGTTTCTCTAAATGCTAAAAGCGTTTTTGGGCCGTTATAGTCCCTCGCAATGAAAAAAATCCTGTATATCGTTCTGGATGGTCTGGGTGATCTGCCTATAAAAGAGCTGAACGATAAGACTCCGCTTGAGGCGGCTTTGACCCCCAATCTGGATAGACTGGCCCAATCCGGCATAACCGGATCAGTATATCCTGCGGGTAAAGGCATTGCCCCGGAATCAGACATCGCGGTGATAAACCTGCTGGGGTATGACGCCGATAAATTTTACAGCGGCCGGGGGCCGCTGGAGTGTTTTGCCGAGGGCTTAAACATCGGTGATGGGGACCTGGGCCTGCGGGTTAATTTTGCGACGGTGGCGCAAGACGGCAAGACCATTATAGACCGCAGGGTAGGCAGGGATTTGAACAGCGACGAAGCATCAGCCCTGGCCAAAGAGATAAATTCAAAGGTTACTCTTTCCGCAGCCACTTTTGAATTTAAACATACTATCGGGCATCGCGCAGTTTTGCTCATAAGAGGCATGCGTTCAAAGCTATCCGGATGGATAACCAATACCGATACGGCTTATGCGCGGGAAGGGGTTTTTAGCGTAGCCAAAGATAAGTTTGAAAATAAACTACAGGAAGCCGTACCCATGCCCGGATATGAAGATTTGCCTGAAGCCAGGGAAGCAGCCGCGCTTTTAAATGAATTTACGCAGAAATCCCGGGCTGCCCTCAATGAGTCCCTGATCAACAAAAAGAGAGTTTCGCAAAATCAACTCCCCGCAAACGCGATATTATCCCGTGATGCCGGAGACCACCTTCCTAAATTCCCCGCGATAGGAGGCATATATAATGCCAAATTCGGCTCTTTTGTGCAGATGCCCGTAGAAAGAGGCATAGCTTTATTGACCGGGATAGAAGTGATAGAGGTGCCTTCATCAACCGGTCACCTGGATGTGGATTATCCGGTCTGGGCCAAGATCGCACTAGATGCCATACCCAGATACGACGGTATTTATGTCCATATCAAAGGCCCGGATGAGCCGGCTCATGACGGAGACTACAGGGCAAAAAAAAAGATCATTGAAATAATAGACAGGTTCTTTTTCGGCAACCTGTTAAACGGGCTGGATATGGCAAATACTATCGTGGCGGTGACCGCTGACCACTCCACCGTCTGTAAAATAAAAGCCCATTCGGCTGACCCGGTACCGGTCATTGTCTGCGGGGGCAATATCAGGCCGGATGGCTCGCTCAGCTTCTCTGAAAAGACAGCAAGGCTCGGTTCAATAGGAGAATTGTGCGGCCGGGAAATTATGTCATTCCTTGTAAAGCTCGCCCAAGAGTAGTATAATATTGCGATAAAAATCCAAAATCTAAAAACAATCTGTCTGCCGGCATAAAATTACACAGCGAAAATCGCCCCTTAATTTTACTATGGCGACCTACCTGCTTGGCAGGAGTATATATTATGGCTGATTATGATGCGATAATCATCGGTGCCGGCCATGCCGGGATTGAGGCAGCCCTGGCCTGCGCCCGGATGGGCTGCTCTACTCTTTTAGTGACTCTAAGCAATAAAACTATAGGACACATGAGCTGCAATCCGGCAATCGGCGGGGTAGGAAAGGGCCAGCTGGTAAAAGAGATCGATGCCCTGGGCGGGGAAATGGCTAAGGCTGCCGATGCCTGCGGCATCCAGTTCAGGATCCTGAATGCCTCCAAGGGCGCAGCAGTGCAATCTTCGCGGGCACAGATCGACAGGGACCTTTATAAAAAATATATGCAGCAGGCTCTGATCGGCCAGGATAACCTGGAGCTCAGGCAAGCCCGGGTGGAAAGGCTTATTGTCGAGGATAACTGTATTTCCGGGGTAATTACGGCAGAAAAAGACACATTGAGAGCAGCTTGCGTAGTGCTTGCCCCGGGGACATTTTTAGACGGGCTCATACATATCGGATTAAAGCACTTCAGCGCAGGAAGGATTAATGAGCCGGCAGCAGTGGCCTTAAGCAATAATTTAAGAGGCCTGGGTTTTCATTTATTAAGGTTTAAAACAGGAACATGCGCCCGGCTGGATAAAAAATCAATAGATTTTTCTAAACTCATAGTGCAGCATGGCGACATATCGCCCAGGCCTTTCTCCTTTTCTACTAAAAACCCCCCCCAGAAACAGGTTCCCTGTCACATTACTTATACTAATAAAAATACGCATAAGATCATCCTGGATAACCTGGGCCGCTCCCCGCTTTATGCAGGCGTTATCAAGGCCACGGGCGTGCGCTATTGCCCCTCCATAGAGGATAAGGTCGTCAAGTTCAAAGACAAAGAAAGGCACCAGGTATTTTTGGAGCCGGAGGGCCTGGACGTGGATGATATTTATCCTAACGGCCTGGCCACCAGCCTGCCCGAGGATGTGCAGCTGGCCATGCTGCATACTATTGAAGGCTTGGAAGAGGCGAAAGTGCTCCATTTTGGATACGGCATTGAGCATACCGTGGTTGAGCCCCGACAGCTTTACCCTACTTTAGAGACCAAATTAATAAAGAACTCATACCTGGCCTGCCAGATCAACGGTACAACCGTTTACGAAGAAGCAGCTGCACAA
>JAQTNM010000059.1 GCA_028713875.1 Candidatus Omnitrophota bacterium
AGAGAGAAATTCGGGCATTTTTCCGACCGGGCCTTATTTGTCCCGTATCCCTATTGTTTCCGGTGCCCTTATGATAAAAAGAGAGAATTCTGCGACCTTTACTGCCTGAGGCAGTTTGAAAAGTTATTTGAGACCGAGTATTACTCCGTGGTCAATAACAAAACAAACAAATGCGAATTAGGCGCCTTTTATATAGAGCCGGTGCAGGGGACAGGCGGTTACATCGTGCCTCCGCGGGATTATTTCACCGGGCTTAAAGAGATTTTAGACAGGTATAACATACTTTTGGTTGACGATGAAGTCCAGATGGGGTTTTTCCGCACGGGTAAATTCTGGGCCATCGAACATTTTAACGTTGTGCCGGACATTATGGTCTTCGGCAAGGCGCTGACCAACGGTCTTAACCCGCTTTCCGGCATATGGGCAAAGGAAAAGCTGATTTCTCCCGGCGTATTCCCTCCGGGTTCCACGCATTCCACTTTTTCCTCCAATCCTTTAGGCACTGCCGTGGGCCTTGAGACGATAAAATTAATAGAGGAGTCAAATTTCGCCAGTGATGTTCCCAAGAAAGGGGAGTATTTCGTTTCCGCTTTAAGCAGGCTTGCCAAGAAGTATCCCCAAATAGGCCATGTCGGCGGCCTGGGCCTGGCAATAAGAATAGAGATATGCCAGAAAGACAGTTTTACGCCCAACAAGGAACTCACCGAAGCCGTAACCAATGCCGGGCTTTCCGGGGATCTTAATGTGAGGGGCAAGAAGAGAGGCCTGGTTTTGGATGTAGGCGGATACTACAAAAATGTTTTTACTTTAGCGCCCTCTTTATATATACGGGAAGACGAAATAGATCTGGCAGTTGAGCTTTTTGAAGAGGCATTGCGCAAGGGGATTGCCGCGACTTCTTAAACGGCGCAAACCCCGGCGTTTAAAGACCGCTTAAGGTAACCAGGGCTATCCCCACCACGATAAGGACTGTGCCCAGCCAGCGTTTCAATCCCACCCTCTCTTTTAATATTAAACTTGAGGCAAAGGCGATAAAAATATAATGCATGCTGTCGATCGAGAAAGCAAGATTTAAATCCGCTTTAGACAGGACAAACAACCAGACGAATAAGGATAGGCAGCTGAAGATCAGCCCTATCCATATCCGGCGGACCAGTATCAGCCTTATGATAAAAGCAAACACCTTCTTTATGCTGTTGATGTTGGCTTCCAGAGAATTAATCGCGCTCTTTAAAAAGAGCTGGCTTATCGTATCGCAGATGCTGGTTAAGACTATCAGGGATATAATTAAAAATATGCTTGGTTTCATCTTACGGGACTCTCGTTCTTTTTGGTGCTCAGCGAGACGAAGATCACCCCTGCCAGTATGAAAAATATCCCCGCCCAGCGCAGGGCTGTTATTTTTTCATGCAGAAAGAATATGGAGGCCAGGGGCACCAGTATGTAACTGAAGCTGGCTATCGGCACGGCAACGCTTAAATCTATCTTGGAGAGGACGGTAGACCATATGATAAAGGTGGCCAGGACCGATAAGAAACCGACCCATAAAAACCAGGACAAAAGCACAGTTTTAACAAATACGAAAGCTTCGGCAGGGTTGCTTATCTGCAGCGCGCTTGCCGGCAGGGCGCCTTTTTTGAAGCAGAAATTGGTGAAGGTCTCCAGGACGTCGGAGAATACCAGGATGGAGAGTATTTTCAGGGTGACCCCGCCTTTAGCCATGTTTTATGTTCTCGTCGAAATTATGGGGGGCCAATAATCTGGCTAAACAGAGCATCAATAAATTCAGCATATGGTTATTATGCCTGGCACAGGCGTATAAAGGTATAGGCCGGCCTCCCAGCCTTATTTTGGGGTGGTAATCGGTCTGGCCCACCCGGTAGTAGCGTATAGAATTTTTCAGGCACCACTCTATATTATAACACCAGCTGAAGAAATACAAATTATATTTGTAGGCCACATCGTAGTCAAAGCCGATAAATTTGTCTATAAGCGTATCCTTATGGACAAAACAAAGATTAAAAGCCGCCAGCTTATGGCCGACGTAATAAAGAAAGAATTTGGTTTCCATTGCGAGGTTGCGGGATATATTTATAAAAAACTCCTTTGTCAGCTTTTCAAATTTTACATTGCCGGCTGCGTATGTGTTGAGATAAAGCCCGTACACGTCTTCGATTATATCCGCTATATTATCGGCCACTTCCACCCTGATATCGGCGCGGGCCTTGGATTTTTTTATCTTGCGCCGCAGGTCTTTGCGGCTATTGTGGCTTAAACTCCGCAAATAATCCTGCAGGGAATTAAAAGGCAGCTCCAGGGTAACAGCAGGAAAAGTCTCGGCCGTAAAGAAGCCCTTAGTTTTAACGGAGGCAAAAATATCAAGGTCTTTTGCAAGGAAATCCTTAAAAACAATAAAGGGGATGTCTTTTTCCGCGCATATATTTTCCATTATCCGGATCAATTCCAGTACAAGGCCGGGTTTATCCTCGTCGCTTATCTTAAGTCCTAAAATTCCGTTTTCCCCGATAGGAGAACCGCAGAACAGCGTTTTAATCGTAAAGAATCTGGGGATGAATTTACGGATGATCCGGGTTAGTCTCTGGATCGGTCCTGTAGCGGCGATATCCAGGTTAAAATCGGCGGTAAACAGAGGCGCGATGAGAAGAGGCGAACCCGCCCCATAAATCAGTACGTAGCAAAATGAGTACTCTTTGAGACTGGATTCTTCGAGGGTTTTGAAAAAACCGTATCCTTCGGCTATATCGCCGAAGACCAGGTCCCATTCAGGCCTGCCGATCTCTTTGATGGAATCCAGTATTTTATAGGTGAATCGGGCCATTTTAAGATAAAGTCTTGATTAGGCAAGTATTTTATCATAAAATAAATTTTAAGCTAAATAAAAAAATACAGCACCCCGGAGAACAATAATGGGCATCTTTAAAGAAATACCCCCTACCGCCGGTTTCCCGCTTAGTCTAAAAGATTTTTCCTGTCTCTTTAAGACCGTAGATCTTCAGCAGGACTTCAGTGATTATCTGGGATCGGATTGCTGCCGCCTGACTTATTCCGGCACCGCGGCATTGTATCTTATCCTGGAGACTTTAAAAGACCTGTCGGTTAAGGCCACCGTTGTTATCCCTTCGTTCGTATGTCCGCTTGTCCCCCTGGCAATAAAAAGAGCGGGTTTAAAAGTAGAAGTATGCGACGTGCGCCGGGATAGTTTTGACTTTGATCTCGTTCAGCTGGAAGACCTGTGTCTGCGCAATGGCGATATCGCGGCTATCGTCGCTGTACACCTGGCAGGATTGCCTGCGGATATCGCGGGGCTTAAGAAGGCAGCCGGGGACAGGGGCATCTTCATAATCGAAGACTGCGCGCAGTCATTGGGTGCGATTTATGAAGGCAGAAAAACAGGCACACTGGGTGATTTTTCCTTTTTCAGCCTTTGCCGCGGTAAAGGCCTGACTATATATGAAGGAGGCGTGGCAGTTGCCTCAAAAAAAGAATACGCCGCAGTTATGGACGGCAATATAAAAAAGCTGATAAAGCGGGATCTTCTATCCGAGGCTCTAAAAATACTGGAATTGCTGGGATACGGTGTTTTTTATCGTCCGCAGCTATTCTGGTTCGTATTCAGGCTGCCCCAGTTGCTCTGGGAGATGCTGGGGAATAAGTTGAAATCCGCGGGAGAAGATTTTGCAGCGAATTTCCCGATACATAAAGTATCGCGTTTGCGCTCATCAATTGGGCATGCGCAGTTTGCCCGTCTTGAAAGCCAAATAGAGAAACAAAGAGAAAAGGCGCGTTTTTATATAGAGGCCTTGCGCGCTATTCAAGGAATAAAGGTGATCGGCGGGCATGCGCAAGGCCGGGCAAGTTACCCTTATCTGAGTTTAATTTTTGAGAGCAGCCGGATGCGCGATAAGGTCCTGCAGGCACTTAAATATTCTGGCTTGGGCGTATCCCAGATTTATGCTTATGCCATAGGGGATTACGGGTATTTAAAAACGTTCCTCCCGCAGAGAAAATATCCCGGGGCCAGCTACCTGGCCGAGCACACATTAACATTGTCAACGAGCGCCTTTTTAGAAAATAAAGATTTGCAGTCAGTCGTTGATGTTATAAAAAACCTATCTGGTTTACGCTGAAGCAGCATGCTTGAAAGTCGTTGACAAGCGCATAAAATTAATATAACATCTTATCATATGAAAACAGCGCTCAAGGCAGGCTGCATCTTATTTTTAAACCTCTTTCTAGTATTTGCAGGCAGCGGATACGCCGAAGAAGAAAAGAAGCAGGCAGGTCCGCTTGTCGGCATAGAGTATCTTACCGGCTTTGCCCAGGCTAAATTGCGGGAAAAGGGAAGTTACAGCGCCGTTCCCATGATGGTGGATTTTGATTTTAACCTTAAGCCCTTGACCAAGAAAATAGGATTTAACCCTCCTGGCCTGCTCCAGTTTCAGCTGGAGCCTTTTATCAACCCGGTTTATCGTCCGGACTCAAACGTAGAAATAGGCAACTCCTTTCTGATTAAGATAGGCTTTCTGCCCGACAACTTCAAATTCCAGCCTTACTTTAAAGGCGGGGCGGGCCTTATCTATATCACCCAGCATACCCGCGAGCAGTCCACCCAGTTTAACTTTGTGGAATACGCCGGCTGCGGCATCCATTATTTTTTCAATAAAAATACCGCCTTTACCGTCGAGGGCCGCTACCGGCATCTATCCAACGCCTCCATAAAACAGCCCAATAAGGGCATCGATACCTACTTTTTTCTCGCCGGCCTTTCATACCTGTTCTAAGAAACAATTTTTAAGCCTTTCTGCGCAGTAAAAAATTACTTGACAAAATAATACTAAAATAGTATCATTTATCCATGAAATTGATCACCCGCAACAGCGATTACGCAACAGGAGCGCTGATTTATCTGGCGCAAGCCGAAGGCAGGATTGTTTGCGCAGACGAGCTTGTGAAGGAATTGCGCATACCGCAGGCTTTCTTAAGAAGACTGCTGCAGGCTTTAGTTAAGAATAATATCCTGGGGTCTTATAAAGGCAAAGGCGGCGGCTTTGTCTTGAAACTCCCGCCGGAAAAAATAGGCTTGAGCCGGATCATGCGCATATTCCAGGGCGAGCTTAAGATTGTGCATTGCGTGCTTAAAAAAAAGAGCTGCCCCAATAAGGGCAGGTGTATTTTAAGGGCCAGGATAAAAAAGATTGAAAAGGGAGTGATCGGGCAGCTGGATGCGATAACGCTCGCCGCTCTCATCGGAGGAAAGAACTAATGAGAAGGAAGATCATCCGTATTGATGAAAAAAAATGCAACGGCTGCGGCCGATGCGCTTCGGGATGCCCGGAAGGTGCGATACGGATAATCGGCGGAAAGGCGAGGCTGGTCAATGAGTTTTTTTGCGACGGTTTGGGCGCTTGTATCGGCACCTGCCCGCAGCAAGCTATAACCATAGAAGAAAGGCAGGCCCGCGATTACGACGAGAAACAAGTAATGGCCAATATCGTAAAAGGCGGCCGCGATACCATTATCGCCCACCTGGCGCACCTCAAAGACCATGCTCAAAGCGCGTATCTAAAAGAGGCTATGGATTTTCTCAAGGAAAAGAACATCAATATAGATTTGACCGACAAACAGGAACCCCGGGAATGCGCATGCCCCGGTTCCCAAATAATGGATTTAAAGACAAGACCGGAGGATAAGAAAGCTGGCAGTGCCGGCGTCCGTTCCGAACTGCAGAACTGGCCTATCCAGCTTAAGTTAATGCCGGCGTTTGCTCCCTACCTTGACCATGCCGATCTGGTTATTGCCGCGGATTGCGCGCCTTTTGCCTATTCTGATTTCCACAGGAGGTTCCTGAGAGGCAAAATCCTCATTAATCTGTGCCCGAAACTTGACCAGTCCTACGAGCCGTACGTAGAAAAACTGACGCACATTTTTCAAGGCAATAGCATAAAGTCAGTTACTTTGGTCCATATGGAAGTCCCCTGTTGTTTCGGGCTCGTCGGGATAGTCAAGGAAGCGATCAAGAATTCAGGAGAGAATATAAGCGTCAAAGAATACACCGTATCCATTAAAGGAGATATTATTTCATCAAGGAGGTAATAATGCAGATGTTGTGCAGACAATGCGAACAGACTCTCGGGCCCGACGGATGCAGCGTAAAGGGCGTATGCGGCAAAAATGCGGACACCTCAAGCTTGCAGGATCTTTTAATCCATGCTTTAAAGGGGTTGGCTGTTTATGCCAAGCTGGCCGGAGAACTGGGCATAAAGGAAGCGGATGCAGATTTATTAGTTATGGAGGGGCTCTTTACTACTGTCACCAATGTAAATTTCGATGCCGCAAGGATCGCTGATATCATTGCCAGAGTTTGCGAGACAAAGGAGAAAGTAAAAAGCGTGTTCCTGCAGGCATATAAAAATAAAACCGGCAGGGATTTTACGGACAGGCTTCCTGAGACGGCTGATTGGAAACCGGCTGATTCTCTGGGGGGCCTTATTGAGCAGGGCAGGCAGGTGGGGATAATGTCAGGCCCGGGTTTAGACCCCGACATCCGCAGTTTGCAAGAGATCCTTCTCTACGGGATGAAAGGCATGGCTGCGTATGCGGACCATGCCTTTATTCTGGGTAGGACAGATCCGGAAGTAAACTCTTTCTTTTGCCAGGGCCTGGATGCGTTGGCCCGGGGAGGATTAAGCGCCGATAAAATACTGGGGTTGATTATGGAATTCGGAAAGGTGAATTTAAAATGTTTAGAAATGCTGGATAAAGCCCATACAGAGCATTTCGGCAATCCTGTCCCTACCAAGGTTGTCATGGGTGTAAAAAAGGGGCCGGCAATTATTGTTTCCGGCCATGACCTTTATGACTTGAAGCAACTCCTGGAGCAAACAGAAGGCCTGGGTATTAACATATACACGCACGGCGAAATGCTCCCGGCACATGGATACCCCGGGTTAAAAAAACATGCGCATCTGGCGGGGCATTTCGGCACTGCCTGGCAAAACCAGCAAAAGGAATTCGACGGCATGCCTGCTGCGATACTCATGACCACAAACTGCATCCAGAAGCCGAGAGATTCTTATGAAGACAGGATTTTCACAACAGGACTGGTGGCCTGGACGGGCCTGGAGCACATTGATGCAAAGTCCGGCAAAAAGGATTTCAGCCGGCTGATCAAGAAAGCCCGCGATCTGGGGGGTTTTAAAGAAGAAAGGATAGAAAAAGAAATACTGGTGGGGTTTGCTCACAATGCGGTCTTGGGGTTAGCCGATAAAATAGTCGAGGCGGTCAAAACAAAAAAGATCCGCCACTTTTTCCTCATCGGCGGATGCGACGGAGCAAAGCCGGGGAGGAACTATTACACCGAGTTTGCGCAGAAAGTCCCCCGGGATGCCGTAATCCTTACTCTTGCCTGCGGCAAGTTCAGGTTCAACAGTATTGATTTCGGTTATATCGGGGATTTTCCCAGGCTGTTAGACTGCGGCCAATGCAACGATGCCTATTCCGCCATTAAGATTGCCGTGGCGCTTGCCAAGGCCTTTGGCTGCGGCGTAAATGAGTTGCCGCTTTCTATTATTCTTTCCTGGTATGAACAAAAGGCGGTTTGTATTCTGCTTACATTGCTGTCACTGGGCATAAAAGACATACGCATCGGTCCGACGCTCCCGGTTTTTGCCTCGCCGAATGTATTAAAAATACTCTCTGAAAAATTCGGCCTGAAAGCAGTAACTACGCCTGACAGCGATCTAAAAGACATCCTCTCTCAATAAAAAAGGGGCGGCTCTAAAAGTCAAGGCAAAACTCCCCTCTAAAAAGGGACGGTTTCTCGCTACTGTAAGGGCCGTCCTTTTTTATTGACGAAACAGCCCGCTTAAAGTAAAATAAAAAAACGAATCGAGACAATTGATGCGCGGGTGGTGGAATGGCAGACACGCTACTTTGAGGGGGTAGTGGGGCAACCTGTGAGGGTTCAACTCCCTCCCCGCGCACCATTTTGGCGCATTCCCCTTAACCGCGCTTATTACCTACTTGAAAAATAAAATACCGCTCATTTTTTTAATCCTGGCACTTGCTTTTTCTCTCAGGCTCTATCATTTAGGTTATCGTGATTTCTGGTACGACGAATCCGGGCTTGCTTCATCCCTCAATATCCCCTGGTGTAACTGGAATGCGCCCCTGCACGCGATATTATTGCATTTCTGGGCAAAGATTTTTGGAGTCTCTGAATTCAGCCTGCGCCTGCCTTCTTTAATATTCAGTTTTTTAGCCGT